>NZ_VEKZ01000019.1:52306-58194 GCF_007681465.1 Siminovitchia fortis | reverse complement strand
AGAGATAGCCGGTTTCATAGATACAACTACGAGCACTTTCCCTCATTCAAATTAACTTTTTCCGCCAACGGCTGCCGGGAAGGGCGGGTTGTCAAAATGACACCGCATATAACAACCAAAGCCCCAAACACCTGCTTGAGCGAAATGGATTCCCCAAGTAACAGATAGGCGCCGGCCATCGTGGCAACAGGAAGAAAATTCAAAAATACAGATGCTCTTGACGGGCCAAGAAGCTCTACTCCCCGATTATACAGGACCAATGCAACCACCGATGGGAAAGCCCCCAAGTACAAGAGCCCCGCCACATTAAGGCCGTTTAATGATGGTACTCCTATAAAGTACCACTCCAATAATACGGCAGGAAACAAAGCGATAACCGAGATGCCCGACATCACCATCACTGCTCCATAATCCGGAAATAGATGCATGTATTGTTTAACAGCTATAGAGTAGACAGACCACGTTATAATGGCTCCGAGCATGATGGCATCTCCCATATTCCAGCCACTGCCCGCCAGCTGCAAGACCTTGCCATCCATAATTACCCAAACAGCGCCGGCCAAAGATAAAAGAATGCCTACCCATTGTGTGCCTCCCAATTTTTCTTTTAACAAAAAGGAGCTTAACAAAACCGTCACAACAGGAATTACTGCTTCCAGCACAGATACTTTGGTAGTGCTCGTAAATTGCAAGGCACCGTACAAAAAGACATTAAAAAAGCAAATACCCGTAAAAGTCATGACAAGCAACGGCTTTTTATATTCCCAAAAGGTTGACCGCTGTGTCCAAGCACTTCGAAAGCCGACGGGTAGCAAGAGTACGAATGCTATCAGCAGCCTGAAAAACGACATTGTCAAAGGCGGAAGCTCATTGATGGCTTTGCCTACCAGGATATTTCCGGCATAAAAGATCACTACAAAAATCATGATGATGTATGCGTACATATGGGGCTCTCCTTTTAATGACAATCTCCCTTCCTTTACTTTATCATATCATGGTTTGGACCTCCCATGACCAACTTAAAGGAATCTTGGGAGCAGAGCCTACTTGATGAGCAGTGACTCCAGAGGCTCGGCTAAGTGTTAAAAAAAAGAGCCTCCTGATCAAGGAGCCCTTAGCTTTGCTGCGGAGGAACCGCCATGTTCCCGTAACTTTGCCCGTAACTTTGAGAGAGAAGTGCTCTGGCGATCCCTATGAAATATTCAGATTCACGGATGATATGAACAATGACCACCTTCGCTGTCTGGTTTTTACTGACAACCTTGCTCTCATCTTTAATCTGTCTGCACAATTCGATAAACCGTTCACTTTCCTCAAGGCAAAAAGAGATAAGCTGCAGGACCTGCTGATAGAGCTGGTAAGGAAGATAATAATTGGATCGAATGACCGTTTCTATAAAACTGACCACCTGCTGATGGGTTTTTGCCAAGGCTTTTTCCCACTCGTGCAAGGCGTCAACATATTCCTTTTCCAACCCGGTTACCAATTCCCTAATAACGACTGTATGTTCCTCTTCCTGGTGTTTCCAGAACTCGGCCTCATCCAAAATCCGCAGCGGCATCTGATGCCCATAATAAAACTGCATGTCCAGCCTCCTCATATTCAATCTATTTCAATATATGGGCAGACAGACGAGGATATGCTTGAAAGACCAGGAGAGAAACTTGTAATACCTATTTTATTGCAGCGGAGGGATGAATTATTTGCTTGCGTCTAAATATTGATGCACTTTTCTGCTCGTTGTTATAGCATTTTCGATTGCTCCGTCAATGAAGCCTCCCCATCCGTCAGCATAAGTTGTTCCCGCCAAAAACACCCCATTTTCAGGACGTTTCATTTCCTTGATATATTTTGTCAATTGATTTGGTTTCAACATCGGCCATGTTTCCTGTGACAATTCATCCGCAGTCCAATCATGTCCTGTACTTTCGATCACCTCAAGATCGGATCGCCAATTGCGAAGGGCCGCTTCCACTTCCTTTGGGTCGTTAGGATCCAGTTTGCTTGCATCAGAACCAAATCCTACTACAATACTGTCTCCTTCAATATAGTTGTCCAAATGGACGGAGTTCAGCGGGTAGCCTTCGGGGGCGTATGTAACGAAAGGCTCTACTTTTCCCTTGATCCGCGCCCATACTTTAATTCCTTTGGCTACTTGCTTTTCTTTAATGAAGGCTTGTTTCGTATTTGACAATGCGGGCTGAAAATCAATATTGTCCAAGGTCGACAGCGGGGCAGTAACAATCACTGCCTTGGCCCGATAGGATTCCCCGTCACGGGTTGTCACCTCAATGCTTTCATGGCCGCTTTTAACAGATTTCACAATTGCAGAGAGTTTTATCTCGGACTTCACATCTGATGCAATAGACTCTATTAATGATCTTGTGCCCGTTTTAATTTTGTACCTTGCAACAGTATCGGCAAAAACATAACGATTACCGCCGGAAAAAGTCCACCAGCGCATTATCTGTGTAATAGCCCCATCCTTCGAATCCCCATTGAAGTCAATGGCCAACAAGCTGTCTAAAAAGTCTTTCTGCTCCCTTGTATATGACATTCCGTTCAAAAAATCGTCTACCGATTTTCCGTCCAATTCTGTAAACGAGGAAGAATTCAATGGATCAAAGGGCTGTGGAAGGTATTCATAAGCCTTCCCCAATAAATATTCAAAACTCTCTTTAATGATTGAGTTTAATTGGGCGGGAGTTCCAGAATATAATTGTCCGTCAGTGATCCAATACGCTTCTTTAGCTCCTGGAGCCTCACATATTTCCAACCCGTAACGGGTAATTTCCGTCCATGTGTGCGGATGATACCAATGAACATAAGTTCCGCCCATTTCCAGATCGAGCCCTAACCGATGATCGGTCCATGTTCGACCGCCTAATCTGTCCCTTCCTTCCAGAAGCAGAACATTATGGCCAAGCATGTCCAATTCCCGGGCTGCAGTCACTCCCGCAAACCCTCCCCCAACAATAATAACATCATAGCCAGTTTCTTGATTTTGATTATTCATCATTAAAGCCTCCATGAAAGCAAACCCTTACAACCTGTGGAATTGCTAAGGTATTTGTCAAAACTTTATATGTATTTTATTATAATCTTTGATTATTGTTAAATATATGTTTTTAATGGCAACGATAGATGAACATCTATCTTTCAATGCCAAAAGCCCCGGCCATTGTAAATATTTAATGGCCGGGGCTTATATAAGCTTCAAAATTTCTTATTTAACTTTCGCTCCGGTATCCGGAGCAGCGTATATATTTACCTTGCCAAAGTTGGCCGTTTGAATAGTGTACACATATTTTAGCGAATTTCCTAGAATTTCATATTCCAAACCGCCAAATTTCTTGGGATTCAAAAATCCAATCTCATTTCCTTTTACGGGCTTTTTATTCAAGGGATATACACGCCAGGAGGATGCTGATTTGGGCAAAATTAACTTTTTACGCGGCTGAGGTTCTGGTATAACAATATTCACGGGATTTTCCAGCGGATTGATCCAACTGCCGGGAACCCCTTTTTTCGAAGTGACATTCATCATCCCATCTGAAATCTTAAATACAAAATAGGTGCCGGCTTTTACAGTTGTTTTTTTGTTGATTCGATGTTTCGCATCATTTGCCGATATATAACCGTTCATTGTTTTATTTATTCTATATGTTGAACTGCCATTAGCAGACTTTTGCTTATCAGGGTAGTATGATTGTAAATAAGAGATCGGGGCTAACGTGGATTTTTCTTTATTTGCTGTCCAGCCATAGTTCGGAGAAGACTTTTTTCTTATTTCATAATGTAAATGCGAGCCCGAAGCGATACCTGTTGAGCCCTGATAGCCGATGACTTGATCTTTTTTTATAAGCATCCCCTTTCTTACCGCTATCTTTGAAAGATGGCCGTAAAGCTGTGCACAGCCGTTTTTATCTTTGATGACGACAACATTTCCATATCCTCCCAAACCGGTGCCGGATTGTCCTATTCCCGAAAACAGGACGGTGCCTTCGGTAAATGCATAAATAGGAGATTTGTCTGCTTTTACCAAATCAATCCCCGCGTGGAATTCCCTTCCGCCCCTAAAGGGATCCACCCTCCATCCATAAGGGGACGAAATTCGATAACCGTCAAAGACTTTCACTATGATCACTCCTTCATATCATAAATGTGTATTTGGACCGGTTTATTAAATAGGTCCCTGCCTTTTTATATAGCTCCCATTTCAAATCTGGATACCATTATTTAAAAGTACATATTTTTGTAAGTGGTAGTTTGAAGAGTTTGTGTTAAAATAATATAAGGTTTACCTATTTTCGTTTTCATCGTTTGTCAACAGGAACCTCCTGTTACAAAATGATTGGAAATAATTTTACATAAAGGAGTTTTGATCATGGCAGAAACATTTCAGGTAAAAAACCCGGCTACAGGCGAAGTCATCCAAGAAGTGAAGGTCGATACAGCCGAGGAAGTAAATAAAAAGCTTGAAAAAGGCCACGAGGCTTTTAAAAAGTGGTCTCAAGTAAATGCACACAAAAGATCTGAATTGCTTTTTAAATGGGCAGATAAAATCAAGGAGCATAAAGAAAGCATCGCGGAGGTCATGACGAAAGAGAATGGAAAGCCACTCCATGAATCTTTGGGTGAAGTAGATTACGCAGTAAGCTATGTCCTTTGGTATGCAGAAGAAGCAAAGCGCATTTATGGACGCACTGTTCCTGCATCAACCGAATCTAAGAGAATCCTGGTTACTAGACAGCCAATCGGCCTTGTCGCTGCGATCACGCCATGGAATTTCCCTGCAGCAATGATGACAAGAAAAGCGGCTCCTGCTCTTGCAGCCGGATGTACTTTTATCGTAAAGCCTGCAGTTGAAACACCATTGACAACAATCCGCCTGATTGAACTTGCGCACGAAGCAGGAATTCCTGAAGACGCTGTTCAAGTGGTCAACGGAAGCGGACGCATGATGGGTGAACTTTTCACAAGCAGCAAGCATGTTAGAAAAATCACTTTCACTGGTTCCACTCCAGTTGGAAAATCTTTGATCAGAGATTCCGCAAATAACGTACAACACGTAACGATGGAACTTGGCGGACACGCCCCATTGATCGTTGCGGAAGATGCAGATCTTGATATTGCTGTTGAACAGTCAATGTTAACCAAATTCAGAAACGCCGGCCAAACTTGCGTATGTGCGAACCGCCTGCTGGTTCATGAAAGCATTGCTGACCAATTCGCCGAGAAATTTGCTGAGCGTGCAAAACAGCTTAAAGTTGGAAACGGCTTGGATGCCGGTACTGATGTAGGACCGGTCATCAACAAAAAAGGCTATGAAAAAATTGCTTTCCAAATCAATGACGCGATCGAAAAAGGCGCGGAAGTACTTGCTGGAAACCAGTTTGATGTAGATGAAGAAAAAGGTTCTTACTTCGTTTATCCAACTGTCCTTAAAAACGTGACACACGACATGGACATCATGCAGGAAGAAACATTCGGACCTGTAGCTCCAATCGTTACATTCAAAACTTTGGAAGAAGCAGTTGAAATTGCAAACAACACTCCATACGGACTTGCGGCTTACTTCTTCACAAATGACATTAAAACCGGAACATACCTTCACGAAAACCTTAACTTCGGTATTGTCGGCTGGAACGACGGTGCACCATCTGCAGCTCACGTGCCATTTGGCGGCATGAAAGAGAGCGGACTAGGACGCGAAGGCGGCATCGAAGGTATCGAGCCATACTTGGAAACAAAATATGTTTCTATCGGCGGACTATAAGAAGGAAGAAGAAATCCGGCTGACCCTTTTTTGCGGTCAGCCGGATTTTTTTCGTTATCCGCGGGTATTTTTCGCTATCCGCGGGTATTTTTCGCTATCCGCGGGTATT
>NZ_VEKZ01000019.1:0-52206 GCF_007681465.1 Siminovitchia fortis | reverse complement strand
TTTCTTTATCCGCGGGTATTTTTCTTTATCCGCGGGTATTTTTCTTTATCCGCGGGTATTTTTCTTTATCCGCGGGTATTTTTATCGGGAGTGCCGGTCCGGCACTCCCGATAAAAAATAAAAAGCACCCAGAATCAATCGATTCCAAGCGCCTTTTACGTCATTACTTTTCCAACAACCATACGTGCTGGCGATCCCTTGTTTTTTCTTCACCTTTATGAGTGATTGTAACAGTATAAGGTTTAAGCTCTGGCAATGCTTCACCTTGTTCAACCTGAACGCGCTGGCCGCCTTTCACTTTGCCGCCGCCGTGCCCCGCTTCAACATAAGTGCCTGCAACTGGAGCTGCTTCGCCTGATTTAACAAAATTGCTCATATGAAATATCTCTCCTTAAGTAAATTACAAATACACAAAAATCATTATAACAAAAAAACACCCTGTGTGGGACATTACAGCAAAAAAAACTAATGTTTTTCACAGGCAGCCCGCATACAACCCCGCTTTCCAAAAAATAAAAGACCTTCTTGCCCACCCATTGGATAGTAAAATTATGCTTTCACCCAATTACTCTCGACTTTGATTCCGGCATCTGCCAAAAGGTTAAGAACAGGGCATCTTCTTTCCACTTCTTCTTTCAGCGCATCGACTCTTTCTTTGCTTTCCTCCGTAGCGAAAATTACATCGAATGTGACTGATTGGAAATGCGGCGACACGCCTTCCACTCCCTGAAGGCCCCTTAAATCAAGCGTACCTTCATTTTTAAACTTCACATCCGTGTAGGAAAAATCCTGTTCCTTGGCTATCAATGCGATCATAACGGATGCACAGCTTGACAGACCAGCCAAAACCAATTCAACCGGATTCGGGCCTTTGTCTGTCCCGCCAAGTGATTTGGGTTCATCTACAATAATCGGTCCAAATTCCCTGATATTTATAGAAGTCTGCAATCCCTTTTCCCATTTTCCTTCTGTAGCTACTTTAATTAGTTGAGCTGTTGTCATTGCTAATCACTCCATTTTATTATTGGAATTCACTGTACCTGGTTCCATTTCGATCAATCAATTTCAATAACTCAAATTCCTGATCCGTAATAGGCGGGAATTCGGTATACTCTTCGTGTTTTTCTACTTCAAATCCCGTATTATCCGCAATCTCCTCTACCGAGCTATTTGGAAACACTGCATAAAGACGCAAGCGCCCATCATTCTCCCCCCTCTTAAAAACACCAAGCGGGGTGATAACAAATTCCGTATTCCCAGCAGCTGTAATGATATCAAGCTTTTCTACAAGACTGCGCCTGTCATGACTTGTTTTCCATAAAATCCCTCTTTTAACAGTAGGGAGCAATGCTGCACTTCCAGCACCGCCCGGCAAGCGAACCTTCGGTTTGTCATAAGCCCCGATTGCACTTAGGTTCAGCCGTCCATATTTGTCAATCTGGGCTCCGCTTAAAAATGCTACATCAAGAGCTCCACGGGCAGATAAGTCAAAGATTTCTGATAGTGGAAAATCAGAGATCGAACCTTCTCTCAAAGCTGGATCAGCGCTGGAATAGCCGGAAAATGAAGTTGGCTCCGCATCTACACCACCCGGTATGCTTAAATAGACGGCATTTTTTGCATGAAGCTTTTTTGCCAATTGAATAGCCACGGCAGGCATCGGGGAGGCAACACCGTGAAAGACCCGCTCGCCGTCCTGAATGAGGCGGGCCATTGCCACCGTAATATAATCAGCCGCTTGTGTGTTGGACATGTACCCCAGCCTCCCTTACTTCCTCTAAATATTCTTCCGGGTTTTTCAAATAATCCAATAGCGCCTTTTTATCGATAGAGTAGAACGGTGCACAGCTTCCCGGAGATGCACCTTGTTCAGCCAAAACCACACTTTCCACCAGAAAACCCGGTACTTGAGGCCTGACGGCCCAGCTCTCGGATGAGATCACTTTTTCAGCGGTCACAATGACTTTTTCTGCTGCTCTTGCCATGATCAGATCCTCAAACACCGCACCCTCAATATAGGCATTTCCCTTCTCATCGGCAATATTTACATGGATGACGGTGTAATCTGGACGAAGTGCGGGAACGACAGCTGTCCTTTTCCCTGTAAAAGGGCATTCCACATATTTTACTTGTCCAGTCAGTTCAGGCAGCTCACTGCCCTGGAATCCGTTGATTGGCTGAAAGGGAACTCCGTAAATGCTCGCCCGCAAGCCGGCAATGACACTGGCGCATGCATGTTCATGGGCAACAATCTCTTGTTTCTGTACCCCTTTTCGGTAATTTTGGGCCAAACCAAACATTTCAAAGCCGATATAGCCTCCGTATACAGAATCAAGAGAGTTGGCAGCTGCCAACAGATCGACGTCCAATGCACCAGCAGTTTTAATGACGGACAAATTCTTCTTCCCTTGGCGAATCAGCTCATGTACAAAAGCGATTGGCGAGCGGTGAAGCGCATTTCCTCCAAGTGCCAGCAAGGCTCCGTCTGAAACGTTGGAAGCGGCTTCCCGCAAATTAAATTGTTTTGACAACAGTCGTCTCCTCCTTTGTTACGCTATAACCACACCATCCGGATCAAGTGAACGCAAGGTTTCCAACTCTTCCGCAGAAGGCGGCTCAATATAGGACCAATCCTCGGAAACCGCGATTGGGAAGCTGCTGTTTGCTTGAACATCTTCCAATGTGTACCCTTCAAACAGATGAAGCAACGTCATTTTCCGTGTTTCTTCATCAAATCCGTATACTCCGATCTGAGTAATGACACGATAAGGCCCCGTATTAGCAGGGAGTCCTGCTTTCGCCCGTCCTTCCGGCCCATCGAAATATCCGGGACTTGTTAAAAAGTCGAGCCTCTCAACGAATTTCCTTTTATCCTGTCCCATGATGATGATTGTCCGTTCACAAAAAGAAGCGATATCCGCTCCTCCGCCGGATCCGGGAAGTCTCACCTTCGGTTTCTCCCAATCCCCGATGACAGTCGTATTCAGGTTCCCATATTGATCAATTTGGGCGCCGCCAAGGAAGCCATACTGGATCCATCCCGCCTGTGCCAAACTCATGACATAATCCATAGAGCCCACCGTTACGCCGTTTTCATAGGTCAACGATTCACTGACCTGAATAGGAAGCCGCCCTGTCGGCTTCCCGCCAACACCGCCGCCTTCATAGACAAGCAGCAAGCCTGGTGCATGTATGTTCAATGCAAGCACAGAAGCGAGCAGCGGCATTCCTGTTCCAACGTAAACAGCAGTATCTTGGGGCAACAGCCTTGAAGCAGTAATAATCATTTTTTCCGTATCGTTTGCCATGTTTTACCCTCTCCTTCTGGCCACTTTTGGATATGGCGCCAATTTATTTTCTATTTTTTCCAATTGCTTCAGGACACGGACGCCGCCGATTTTTTCAAGGTAGTGATAATGATCCTTACTTCCATACACATACTCCTGCAGGTACTCTTTCACACCATCTTCGCTGACAGAGGCATCCAGCCAAATTTGCCAATGATCCTCATCAAAGGAATACAGGGTGGGTACTTGATTTGGATGAGAACCGTACGGCACTTCTACAACTGCATCGACAACAAAATAAGGAATCTTTGTCAGGTCCGGACGGCTTGTGAATACCTCATCATGGACAATTTCTTCGGCGGTGACCAACACAAACTTTGCTGCATGGGCCAGCTCGACATCTTCGGCGATATTCCCGTCAATCTGGCAGTTGCCGTATTTGTCTGCCCGATGAACATGAATGATGGCTACATCCGGATAACAAGCAGGCAGCAGCTCAACTGGTTCATTTGTAAACGGATCGATGATTGTTTTGGATCCGCTGTAATGCAGCGTATCCGTTCCAAGGGAAGACCTTGTCGGGTAGAAAGAAAGACCCTTCATCGCCGCAGTAAAACGCCATTGGAATCCTGCATTGGTTGTTTCGGATAAAACTTTCAGACGGCCTGATTCAACCGCCCTTCTTGTGGGAAGCGACAGTCCGCGAACTTCATCTGCAAAACCATAGGAGACTTCCGCCTTTGTGATGTTCCCGGCGGCTGCAAGCAACTGCCAGTCGTGCTGGGAACCTTTTGTTCCAATGGTGAGATCTCCTGTTTTTTGGCGGATGATTTCATGAACAGCAGCAATCGGGTTCCGCACAGAACCCATTCCGCCAAAGACAATATAGTCGCCTTCTTTGACACCACGGGATACCGCTTCTTTTAACGTGGTTCGTTTATCTTTTTTAGCAAAGGATTTATTTTCTCCTCGAAATTCCCTGATTTTGTCCGGGTGTTCCCATCCGTAAAGCTTGGAAGATACCTCTTCTTTTATAATCGTTTGAGACATTTCATTTTCCTCCTCAACAGTTCCTCTTATCTTTTATCCACGGCCCTGGCCGCACGGTCTCCGGCAAATTGGATCAACTGGACAAGTATGACCAAAATGATAACCGTAGCGATCATGACATCATTTTGGAAACGGTAATATCCGAAGCGGATGGCCAAGTCTCCTATTCCTCCGCCTCCAACGATTCCAGCCATGGCCGAGTAGCTTAATAGACTGATAACAGTGACAGTGAGCCCTGCAATCATTCCGGATCTTGCCTCTGGCAAAAGAACATCTTTTATGATCAGCCATGGTGAAGCGCCGCATGATTCGGCCGCTTCGATTACACCTTTGTCGATCTCCCTTAAGGATGTTTCAACCAGCCTTGCATAAAAAGGGATGGCAGCTACAGTAAGCGAAACACTGGCTGCAGCCGGGCCCATCGTTGTGCCAAGAATCAGTTTTGTCAATGGTATAAGGACAACAAGCAATATAATGAAGGGAATGGAACGGATGATATTAATAATGGTTCCTGCCACATTTTGCATGAAGCGGTTTTGCCAAAACATCCCTTCGCTTGTGACAAAGAGTGCTATCCCTAAAGGGACTCCGATGACCACCGCAAAAGCGACGGCAATCCCCATCATCCAGGACGTTTCCACGAACGCTTTTCCAAACTCATTTATCATCTCAGGCAACACCGGCAAGCACCTCCAATTGGTTAGTCCGTTTCGTAATGTAGTCAATCGCCTGCTGGACATCTGTATGAGATCCGATCATTTCAATGATCAGCGTTCCAAGGGGACGGTCCTGGATATAGGAAATTTGTCCATGAAGGATATTGGCACTCACGTTGAATTGTTTCAATGTCCCGGAGATGACTGCTTCCTCGGCAGATTCCCCCTGGAAAGTGATTTGTACAATTGGGCCTTTCCTTCCCGCCAATAGTCTTTCAGGCAGCTCCAGCGAATGGACGGTTCGGACAAATTGTTTGGCCAATGGGGTTTTGGGAGCAGCAAAAATGTCATACACCTCGCCAAGCTCAACAACTTTTCCATTTTCCATGACAGCCACCCGGTGGCAAACGTCCTGCACGACTTCCATTTCATGGGTGATCAGCACAACGGTAATTCCAAGGTTCTCATTGATTTTTTTCAACAGCTGTAAAATTGACTTTGTTGTCGTCGGATCCAGAGCCGATGTCGCTTCATCGCATAGGAGGACCTTCGGGTCGTTGGCAAGTGCCCTGGCAATGCCGACCCGCTGTTTCTGTCCTCCGGAAAGCTGGGCTGGATAGTGCCTGCTCCGATCGGAAAGCCCGACCATTTCCAAAAGCTCCGGCACCCGTTTTTGAATTTCCTCTTTCGTTTTTCCGGCTGCTTTTAAAGAAAAGGCCACATTATCAAAAACCGTCTTGGAACTGACTAAATGAAAATGTTGAAAAATCATTCCTATTTTTTGGCGCTCTTTACGCACTTCTTTGTCCGAAAGAGAAGTTAAATCTTTTCCATCAATGAGGATCTTCCCTTCTGTCGGCCTTTCCAGCAAATTCAAGCATCGGAGCAACGTACTTTTACCTGCGCCGCTGTAGCCGATAATGCCGAAAATCTCTCCTTGGCAGATGGTGAAGTTCACATCATCCACCGCTGTCACATCTTCGTACCGCTTTGTGACATGCTGAATGTCGATCATTTATTTGCCCTCCTTCCCCAATTGATATGGAGGTTTCACATACCCTTTAGCATTCTTGTTCGTGTAGTCCAAAAATTCGTCGGACCTATAGGCCTTTTCTAAGGCTTTTGCGAATGGTTTATCTACATCTTCTTTTCTCAACGTTACATAAATTAAATAGCTCTCAGGTGTTTTTTCAATTTCTACGGCTTCATCCAATTTCAACCCCGAAGCCAGTGCATAGTTTCCGTTAATGAAGGCAAAGTCGGTATCTCCCAATGAACGCGGCGTTTGTGCCGGATCAACCGGTTTGATTTTTAAATTAAGCTTATTATCGATAATATCTTTCTCTGAGACCGTTGTTGGCTCGGCATCTTCATTTATTTTAATCAGCCCAAAATCCTCAAGCATGTTAAGCGATCTTGCCAGGTTGGTCGGATCATTCGGCGTAGCAATTGTCGTACCTTCTTTGATATCATCCAGGGATGTATGCTTTTCAGAATAAAGACCAATTGGTGCAGTTGGCACTGCATATGGGGCCACTAAGTCCATATCGTGGTCTTTATTGAACTGCTTCAGGTAATTTCTATTTTGGAATAGGTTGGCATCAATTTCGCCTTCGTTTAGAGCAATGTTTGGTTGAATGTAATCGTTGAACTCGACGATTTTCACTTTGTAGCCCTCTTTTTCAAGGATGGGAATGACCCCTTCTTTTAACTGGTCACTGTATGGTCCCGCTGTTGCACCAATTGTAATTTCTTTCTTTTCCCCACTTGCCGACGAAGTGCCTCCGCAGGCCCCCAAAACGAATAAGCTAAGAATTAAAGTGATATATAGCAATGTTTTCTTCATGTCTTCATTCTCCCTTTTTAACGATGTGTTTTTTCTTTCCAATATTTTCGGATGAAAGGTGCTCTCCCCGATTCTTCTTTAAAGGCTGCATAAGCATCCGGATTTTTCTTGTAATAATTCTGATGCTCCTCTTCCGCTGGGAAGAATGGAGCCGCGGGCAGAATCTTAGTGACAATCGGACGATTGAATTTCCCGCTTGCTTCCAACCTCCTTTTTGACTCTTCCGCAAGGTGTCTTTGTTTTTCCGTATGATAAAAAATGGCAGTTTGATAGGAAGGTCCCCTGCTTCTGAATTGGCCTCCGGCATCTGTAGGATCAATCTGCTGCCAATATAAATCTAATAACTTTTCATATGGAAATAATCGGGAATCAAACAAAATTTGTACTGCTTCCACGTGGCCGGTTGTTCCGGTGCAAACCTCTTCGTACGTCGGGTTCACAATCGTCCCGCCGGTATAGCCGGAAATGACTTGCTCAATTCCAGGCTGTGAGTCAAATGGTTCGATCATGCACCAGAAGCAGCCTCCCGCAAATGTCGCACATTCAAGTTTTGACATGTTCACTTCTCCTCCAATAAAAAAGGCCCCTTGATCAACGCATAAATGCCTGAACCAACTAGCAAAGTTGCGTTGAAATCAAGAGGCCTCCGGTTGTCCGGTCAGCTTCCGTATATAAGATTTTTTTAAGTGACGTATGGCATCCAGCGCTAAAGGACCGTGTTGACTTTTCTTATGTCTCATGCCGGAAACCGCTGTTTTTCAATCCGATTGATCTGAACGATCTTCCCTTCATGCACTGTAATCTGCAATTCACCGAAACGCAAATTGCTCAGTGCTTCCACAATCACTTTCAGCTTCTCATTGTCCACTTTTTCCTTGACACCCATTCCCCTCATCTCCTTTGAAAGTAGTTCCGATATACAAGAAAAAGACCCCTTAACAATAAGAGGTCTCCGCTTTTTAAGAATATAAATCAAGCTTTGCCTCTTATATATCAGATTTGTAAAAAAATCTGCTGGAATTGGCACCGTTTGAATATGAAAAAATATTCAATGGTTGCCGAGGCTTCACTGGGCCAGTCCCTCCACCTCTCTGCATAAGAGTTATGAAAATATGAATTTGTAAATGTAAAATCTATTCTATTCGGAATGGAATGAATTGTCAACCGTATTTTGGTGATTTCTCAAATCAGGACATTGGTCATGCATCCATCAGGGATGATCGTCAAAATTTCCTATCAGATTCTCCGTAATATCCCCCACAACCGGAAGCTTTATCCGTTCCCGCTGATAAGCTTTGATCATAAGCACAATCCACAAGATGAATGTTGTCAAAGAAATAAGCGACTTCAATAGCCAGCCGACAAACGGAACATAGCCGACTCCCAAACCAAGAATCCACAGCGAGACAAAAAGGACAATTGACTGCATTGCATGGAATTTTACAAAAGGACTTTTCTTTTCCAATACAAAGAAAATGATGCCTGTGACAAACGTTCCGAGGTAGCATAGCAGCCCTGCAATATTCTCATCCAGGCCAGTGGATGATTTTGGCGGCACTTCGTTTCCACTGGATTCGATTTCATGTTTATCGTCCAAATTCCTTCCTCCTTTCATAGCTTCATTTGCTTTGAGTATAACAAATCGGACGATCGAAAACTAAGAAAAGTCAGACTTAAATTTCTAATTGCTTCCCCCTTTGCGAAAAATGGCAGGTGGCTGACAAAAACCATTGAAATAAGAATCAAAAAGAAAGCTTTCATAAAAAGGGGCAATTGTCTCAATAATTTTCCATAAACAAAGACGGAGAACGATTGATTATGTTATAATCTATGAAATTATTTTTATTGCAAGGGGTTGCTGGAAAATGGAGTCATGGATCAATATAAAAGACGGTGTGGTCCCTTCCGTATGTTCTTTGGACTGTCCCGATCAGTGCGGGCTGCTTGTCCATAAAAAGGACGGAAAAATTGTAAAAATCGACGGAGATCCGGATCACCCTGTGACAAAAGGGAGCATTTGCAACAAGGTTCGGAATATGGCTGAACGCCTGTATGATTCAAGCCGTTTGAAGACACCGTTAAAACGAGTAGGCCCCAAAGGGGAAGGCAAATTCGAACCAATCAGCTGGGACGAAGCGATTGAAACGATTGCAGGCCGCTGGAAACAATTGATTTCCGCAGAAGGGGCAGAGTCCATTCTTCCATACAGCTTTTATGGGAACATGGGCAGGATCCAATCAGAAGGTATGGACAGGCGTTTCTTCAACCGCCTCGGCGCCAGCCAGCTTGAGCAGACGATCTGCTCTTCGGCAGGAAGCGTCGGTTACAACTACACAATGGGCGGCGGCTTTGGTACCGACCCTGAGGATATGACGGAAACAAAGCTTTTCATTTTCTGGGGAATCAATGCAGCCAGCACAAACATGCACCAGGTAATGATTGCCCAAAAAGCTCGGAAAACAGGAGCAAAGCTCGTTGTCATTGATGTTCATAAAAATCAGACCGGGCGCATGGCGGATTGGTTCATTCCAATCCTTCCGGGAACAGACAGCGCTCTTGCACTCGGAATTATGCATATTTTATTTGAAGAAAACTTGGTGGACCGTGAATTTTTAAAGGAATATACAGTCGGTTATGAGGAACTTGAAAATCATGTGAAATCTTATGACCCAAAAACAGTGTCGGAAATTACTGGAGTACCCGTTGATGATATTTATAAACTCGCACGCATGTATGGCGAAATTTCCCCTTCCATGATCCGGATTGGGAACGGGCTGCAGCATCATGACAACGGCGGAATGATTGTCCGGACCATCTCCTGCCTCCCTGCCCTTACAGGGCAATGGCCGCTAAAAGGCGGCGGTGCCGTCAAATCAAACAGCGGATATTTGGCCTTTAATACAAGGGCGCTGCAACGGCCCGAACTTCGAAAAAAACAGGCTCGGACCATCAATATGATTCAATTGGCTGAAGCCCTGCACGAATCGGAGCAGCCGATCCGTTCGCTCTTCGTATATTGCAGCAACCCTGCCGTCGTTGCTCCAAATGCCGGAAAAGTTCGCAAAGGCCTGGTACGGGAAGATCTTTTTACAGTTGTACACGACCTGTTTCTGACAGAAACCGCAAAATATGCGGATATTGTATTGCCGGCAACTTCATCCTATGAAAATACTGATTTTTATACATCTTATTGGCATCAATATCTCCACTTGCAGGAGCCGGTCATTCCTCCCTATGGGGAAAGCAAGTCAAATTCCGATGTTTTCAGGCTGCTTGCGGAGGCAATGGGTTTTGAGGATCCTGAACTTAAGGTTAGCGATGAAGAACTGATCGAGCAGGCTATAAGTGATGTGGCAAACCCACACTTCCCTGATACCGATCTTGACCAATTGAAGAAAGAGCGATTTGTTAAGGCAAAGAATAAAGACGGCTACTGGAAAAATTTAAACACACCAAGCGGAAAAATTGAATTATATTCGAAGCAAATGGAACTGGCCGGATACCCGGCCCTTCCAACACACATACCGCTTGTAGAAGATAATGATTGCCCATTTTTGTTTGTCCCTGGGCCGAACCATAACTTTTTGAACTCGACATTTTCAAATAACGAAAAGCATGCAAAGCTCGAAAAGGCTCCCCAATTGTTCATGAACCGATTGGATGCTGAAAAACTCGGAATCGAAAACGGCTCGTCCGTCCGCATATGGAACGGCCGGGGCGAATGTGAAATGGCCGCTTCTGTCGGAGAGCATGTCCTGCCGGGTGTTGTTGTCAGCCAAGGGCTCTGGTCCGATCAATTTGGAAACAAGCACCTCGTCAATTCACTTACCCCTGACAGGGTGGCAGATATGGGAGGCGGAGCAGTATTTTTCTCAGGAAGGGTAAATGTGGAGCTGGCAAAGAAAACTTCTTTGGAAGCCGGGAAGGAAACTGCTACAATCAAATAAAATGGTTAAGCGGAGACTTATGTAACCTCATGGGTCTCCGCTTTTTCACTGCCCTATTCTTCGTGGCTGAACTGCCAGCCAATGCCGAACTTGTCCGTCAGTTTACCGTAGCATTTGCTGAAGAACGTTTCCTGAAGCTCCAATTCTACAGTCCCGCCTTCACTCAGTTTATGAAAAGCGGACTTTACATCATCCATATTCTTACTGACAAAAGCAAGTGTGATATTGCTCCCATTTTCTACCTCATTCCCCGGGAAAGTATCCGAAAACATTACATTGCTCCCTTCAATGTTCAAGCGTGCATGAATAACTCTGTCTTTGGCTTCTTCGGGAACAGGGTGCTCCGGATTCGATGGAGCGTCTCCGAATGTCATAATATGCGGTGTTTCGGTTTGAAATGCCTCAGCATAAAATTCCACAGCATCCCTGCAATTTCCATTAAACATAAGATAAACATCAACAGCCACGTGAACCACTCCTTTTCATTTGTTATTCAAATTATAAACAATTCATCTCCATTGCACAAAAAAGAACCTGTCCAAAACGGACACAAAAAAGCGAAAGAAAACAATTTGTTTCCTTTCGCCTGGATTTCAGCACTTATTTATTTCCCTTTCTCATGAAGCCTTTCCTGTTCCTGTTTTCCGTACGTATATTGTTTCGGGTCTACAGGGGTCCAGTCTTTGTTAGGTGTATAGAACCTCAATAAGTCTCCGTACATCACCTTATCGGATAACTGAAGGTCACGGATGACGGACTCATTGACTTCCAGCATTTCTTTCGTTGGTTCTTCGATCTTTTCTTTCGTCGAGTTGTCGTAATATACACCATCGATTTTGCTGAACTTCTCAGTCATGAAGTCGCCGTTTCTAAACGGTACATACGCTTTATGATCTTTTGAAAAAAGGTCAGTACCCATTTGGATATAATCCTGTGCTTTGATGCCTTGCAAGTGCAGCAATGTCGGCATGACGTCGACTTGTCCTGCGTACTCATGGTTCACGCCTTGGCCTTTTACACCAGGCACTCTGATCATCAATGGTACACGCTGCAATTCAGCATGTTTTAACGGAGTGATTTCCTCTCCGACCAGTTCCTTCATTGCCCGGTTGTGGTTATCAGAAATTCCGTAGTGATCGCCATAAATCAAGATGACAGAATCATCATATAAACCTTCTGCCTTCAAATCGTTTATGAACTGTTCCAAAGCTTCATCCAGGTAGCGGGCTGTCTGGAAATATCTGTCCACTGATGCATCACCCGTTTCGGCAGGTGCAATGGTTGCATCCTCATCATCAATCAAATATGGATGGTGATGGGTCACCGAAATGAGATGGGCATAAAACGGCTGTTTCAAAGATTTCAGCATCGGGATGGACTCTTCAAAGAACGGTTTATCTTTCAAGCCGTAGCCGATGACATTTTCTTCGGACATATTATAATAGCTGGCGTCGAAGAATTCGTCTACGCCAAACTCTTTATAAATTTCATCACGGTTCCAGAATGATTTATAATCGCCATGCAGCACCGCGCTTGTATATCCATGCTGATGCAAAATCGCAGGCAATGCCTGGTACGTATTATTCCCTTTCATGACAAACGCGGATCCTTGCGGCAATCCATATAATGAATTGTCCATAATCAATTCCGCATCAGCTGTTTTACCCTGCTCGGTTTGATGGAAAAAGTTATCAAAATACGTATAGTCAGGATCGCGCACCAAAGAATTCAGAAAAGGAGTGACCTCTTCCCCGTGAAGCTTATAATCTATTAAGAACGTTTGGAAAGACTCCAAATGTATTTTAATGATATTTTTCCCTTTCGCTTTGCCGAAGTATTCGGGATTTGGCTGGGCATACTTGCTCTTCGTGTAATTTTCAACTTCCGTCACATCATCACTTGATGCCATTACCCGCTGTTTCGAAGATTTAAAGCTTTGGACAGCATCATAAATGGTAAAGTTGTAGGCTCCAAGATATTTGACAATATAATTTCGGTCAAAAGTCCGCTGCAATAACTGCGGACGGTCAATTTCGGCAATTCCAAGGTTCACAACAAACAATATAACGCCTGATGTCAAAACCATCAAAGGCTTGCGAAGTTTGATGCGATCTTGTGACCAATTTCCTTTTGCTTTTACAAAAAAGACGATCATGATGATAATATCCAACGCATAAAAAATATCGTGCCATGCTACCAGATTAGCAATGCTTCCTCCGAGACTTCCAAAATTGCTTGTCTGGGTCAAGGTCGGAATCGTTATAAAGTCACTGTTAAAGCGGTAGAAAACTACATTGGCATATAATAGGAAACTTAGCGCAGTATATATCGAAATCAACCATACGCCCATCCGTTTTCCTTTTGCAAACAAGGCCAAGCCAAGAAAAATCAGTGCGGAATTCAGCGGGTTAAAGAACAGCAGGAAATGCTGGATTCCATTTTTGACTCCAAGGTTAAATTCAGTTTGATAGATAATATACGTTTTAATCCAGAAGAAAAGTACCATCACTGTAAAAAAGCCCGTTTTTGTACTCAAGAATTTCTTCATCATTCTCACCTCAAATATTCTAGGGCTGTCAATTTACAAAAAATAACCCAAAACAGAGATATCGAACATTCTGCCTTGGAGTTGTTAACTGGTTCACTTTACTTTATATGAAACTCGTTAATGAAAATTGATACTTAATTATTAAACCACATGTTTGCCTAACAGTAAACCCAAAAGGTGAAATGGAAACGTTCCCATGTAAAATAAAATTGTGGAAATGTGAAGAAAGAACGCGGAAGCTGGGATGCGGCCGCCAATTAAACCCCCAATCATCAATGCTTGGACCATATAAAGCGATTGTCGAATTTTTTTCAAATTGAAACAAAGGCGCAAGCGCCTGATTATCGACGTACAGACTGGAGCGCTTCTGACGAGATAAAGGAAACACGCGCAGCGCAGCGGAGCGATGTTGACTTATCGTAGGAAGAAGCGTGAAGTCTGCTAGTCGATAGGCGCTGGAGCCGGACGTAGCACAAAAAGATAATGAGTTATCAACAACTTAAGCGCTTTATAATACGCTAAACAACAAGAAAAGCGAAAGGAGCTCCCTTACGCTTTTTCAATTTTAAAAATATCTATCAAGTCCACTTGGAAACCATCGAAAAGCTTGGAGGTGATGGGACCAGTATCTCTCTGGTTATCATGCTGCTCATACATTCCTTTTTCATTCAAAGTATAGACCGTTATTGTATCAAGCATAGGGTTCGCAATCCAATATTCTTTTACCCCATAATCCATGTAGAGTTTAAGCTTTGTGACTAGATCATGTGACTGGTTAGAGGGACTAAGAATTTCCACAATCAAATCTGGAACACCTACATATCTTGCATCTGTAAAACCACCTGGATCGCAAATAACCGTGATATCCGGAATCACAACTCTTGTGCCTTCCATTTTTTCAGTATTTAATTCAATATCATAAGGAGCATAAAATAACTCGCATGTTTTTCCATCGAGAAATTCCTCAAATGCTCTCCCTAGCTTGCGTGAAACCCTTTGATGTTTGGTCGAAGGCGATGGAGACATGTATATAAATCCATCGATATACTCCAATAACGAGTCATTGTTTTCGCGAATTTGCCAGTACTGTTCTAATGAGTGAATTCCTTTTAGATATAAATGCATGATCAAATTCCCCCCCCGAACTCTTTACTATAGTATACCATTTATCCAGACCCTTCCCTTAAATCCACCCTCCCTCTTTAACTACAAAAAAAGACATGATCGAAGCAAATGCTTTGACCATGCCTACAAATTGATGCTCAATTCTTTTTTATAGTAATCGTCCACGCTGCTTCGCCAAGCTGTTCGAAATTGGTGACTTCGTACCCGGATTCAGCAGCCCAGCGCGGAATGCTTTCTGTCGCCTGCGTGCAGTCAAAATTGATGATCAACTCGTCGCCTGCGGAAATTTTCTCGATGGCGTCTTTTGCTTCCACTAACGGAAATGGGCAAACCTGCCCCATTACATCCAATGTTGTAGTCATTTTAACGTCCTCCTATGCTGTTACAGTTGTATCGGAGACAACTGTATTCTTTTTGGTTTTTGGGCGGACAAAGACAAAGTACGATGCTGTCCACGTTCCTAAAATGATGAATAATAGAGAGACCCAGCCCTGCCATGTCATCATGGCTGTCATGACAAGTCCGTTTCCAATGGAGCATCCGCCCGCAAGGCTTGCGCCGAATCCCATCAAGTTGCCGCCGATAAAGCTGGATATCCCTGTTTTTACGTCAGGCATTCTGAAACGGAATTCCTTGCTTCCTTTGGCCGCAGTAAAAGAGCCCAAAAAGATCCCCAGAACAAGGAACACGCCCCAGTTAATATATTGCTTGTCACCACTCACAAGAAATTGAAGAATATTCGCGGACGGCGTTGTGATTCCCAAGCCGGACATTCTTCCGGTCGCTTCGCTGAGCGGCCATGCCAAAATGGCAATTCCCCCGATGAGAAGGGCTGTGAAAAATGGATGCCAGCGTTTTTCAAAAAGCAAATGGCTCAATCCTGTCCTTTTAGGCTTCATTGTCGGAATGGCAATTTTAGTTTTTTTCAACTCCCTTATAATGAGCCAAAGGACAATTGCAGTAAATATAGCGATATAAACCCAAACGGAAATTCCAGTCGACTCTGCAATAGAGTTCGTCTTTGTTTGAACAGACTTCATCGATTGATCGACGGGAACCAAGACCCCTGACTTCATCACAGCGCTCATGAACATATAACCGAACAAAGCGATCCAGCTGCCAAGCAGCCCCTCTCCCGCACGGTACCACGTTCCTGTCGCACAGCCTCCTGCAAGCACAATCCCGATTCCAAAAATGAAAGATCCGATAATGGTGGCTATCCAGGAAAATCCTCCTGCCGTAAACTCAATAGCCCCGAACTGGATCAATGTATAGACGCCGATGCTTTGGACAGCAATGGCGATCAACAACGCATAGAACATGCGGTAATCTTTCGCAATATACATATCACGGAATCCGCCGGTTAAACAAAAGCGGCCTCTCTGCATGACAAAACCGAGCAGCGCTCCGCATAAAAGACCCGTGACGATCATTTGAAACATTCCTTTATCCACTCCTTTTAAAGCACAGTAAACTCATTGGTTTTATAAACTTATTTTAAATGTTTCATATACCGTCGTCAAGGGGGGAATGTTCTGGTATAAAATAATTAAGTTAAGATTTTTCATAAATTTAAGTTTTATTTAATGAAAAGCGGAAAAAGGAATAATAACAACATGAAAGGAGGCGCTGAAATTGAGCAATATTTTCGTTAAAGCAAGGGAATTATTTAAACGGGACGCCGTAAAAAGGGAAATAACAAATGCCTCCAACCGATTCAAAAAAACAAAAAAGAAATAACATTTAAAAACGAGTGCAGCGGATATCCCGCTGCACTCGTTGTATTGCAAAGTCATTTTTTTCACACTGAAGAGCTATGCTTTCGCCCTTAAATTCTTTAAAACATTGTACCCAAAACAGAAAACACCCAAGACTGTAACGACTCCGCCCAGCGTTGCAATCGGGAAGAACACAGGACTGACCTCTAAAATGGCGAGTGCAATACTGATCATCATAATGGGCAGGCCGATATTATGAAGCCAAAAATGGGCCTTTGCGGCGGATGTCAATGGTAAATGGGGAAATAACAAATATAAAATACCGGCAATTGCAAGCGACACCCAGCCAAGCAAGTTCATGTGCACATGAACAGTCGACAAAACAAACTTATGCGTAACCGACATATACAGACCAAGGGAGATGCCAATCAGGAAATACACGACTGCTATTTTGATCAGTTTAATCCCCATAAAAACCCCCCTCTTTTCGTTAATAAATATATGAGGGGCGCATGTCATGTATACGTTGGGCAAAAAATAAATTTTCTTGCTAACTCCTGAAGATCCGAACCCTGTCCCTGATTTTTGCTTTAGATTTTTCAAGAAAAAAATAAAAATTGATGGGCCTTTTTTTCTTTGGCCGATAGACCTTCACAAAAATCCGCTGTCCTCTTGCGCATATTTTCAGGTCTGCAGTTCGCCCTACTACCTTGGCACATGCCGGCATCGGTTGGACAAATTGATGGAAATTCAAACAGGAAACGCTCAATTTCACATCCCAGCAGCCTTTATAGAGCCTTGAAACATCAGAGAACCTGCCCTTAAATATTAAGGAGTTTGGACTTTCCCATCTGATTGACAGCGGAGCATATACATCCTCCATCTCCTTTCGTCTGCGCAGCTGTAAAAAAAGAACAATCCTGTGCCGGAAAGCCGGCTCCATTTTTTTAAATGAGACCCTGCCTTCTACTCTAACGCCTGCTTTCCCATCTAATGCCATATTGGTAATATCCGCTAAGATGCCTTCAAGATGAACCCTTTGCCTGCTTTGTTTTCTTGCCTCCTCAAAAATGGCCTTCCACCTTTCCTCCAACTTTTTATCCCCGAACACTTCAATAATCTTTTTTGCTTCCTTGCTTAAAGCCCGCCGCTTCTCTTTATCCGAGAAAAGATCAGTCATCGCATCGGCCAAAGCTTTTATATCCCCTGGTTCAATGAGGAGCCCATTTTTTTCGTGTGTGATGATATCAGTCGGTCCATATTTGCAGGCATAGCAAATTACAGGCGTCCCAACACTCATGCTTTCAATAATGGACATGCCGAAAGCTTCGGATTTGGATGTAATCAATGAAAAGGCGGCCCTCCGGAAAGTATTTTCAACGTCATGGGTAAATCCTTTTATAAAAACATGATTTTCAATCCTTAACCGCTTGATAAGCCTTCTGTACCGCTCTTCTTCCCTTCCAAATCCCCAAATCTCCAGCTTGGCTTCCGGCACTTTTTTAACCACTCTTTTAAATGCTTTGATTGCATGAGGGATTTGCTTGATTCCTTCATACCTTACAAGCATGACAGCGGTGTACGGGTCATGTTCTTCCGCACTTTCGCCCGGTTTAAAAGCCGGATGGCCAACGGTATGAATTGTGGACCTGCGGCCAAAGCGGCTGGCGATATCTTTCGCCTGGCTCTCCGTTAAAGTAACGACTGCGTCAAGCTGGTTCATTCGATCAAATAATAATTCATTTCTTTTTACAAGCGTACTGCCGTATTCATACGGCGACTGCAGGTGATTGCTATGTAAAACAGCGATTTTAACTGCCTGTTCGTTCTTGATTCCCATAAGTATTTTGTCTGTAAAGCGGCTGTCGGACAACAAAATTGCTTCCCTGTTCTCAATAAGAGATTGAATAAAATGCCGGCGGTAGGCTTTCACTGTTTTAAACGATTTGGCCATATTGCCACTTCGGTCCAGCAGATTGTACTTGCCCGTCTGGAAGCACCTTTCAAAAAAGCACTTCCCTTCTTTCGTAAGCAATAGCTCTTTTATTGGTTTCCCATTCTTTTGATCATACTGCGTCACTTTTCTTGGCCGGCCTTCGAGGTCAAAGTGAATATGCTGATGGAGGAAGTCATCGTGATAGAAGGGGGGGATGGATTCATCCGTTTTCTCGGTTTCCTGTTGATTCATCAGAAATTCATATACATTAAAATGCTTGATTTTATCACTCCAAAGCCCTGTCCCTTGATAATGTTTTATCACATGATCGTAATCCGGATTAAAATCAAAGGTGATCAAACCAATATCATGATAAAGCCGACTTAACATGTCGGCCCGCTGTATCGCTGCCCGCGTCAACCCGCCCCTTGCTTTTTCAATAGAATGCAGCATGAAATAGACCGCGTAATCATTCAAAGCAGTTCACCCTTTTGGTTTCTTTCTTTTATAGGGTTGGCCAATTTCGAATGAAATTAACCGCGAAAGTACGAAGAGCTATCTATTTCTTCGCTATGCTATGGAAGTAGCGCAGGCTTATTATAAGGAAAAATATGTTAAACAGTTTTCGCTCGTCATGTCTGAAGTGATCGGGCACTTGGATTATTTGGAGGAGAGGGGGGAGGGTTGGGAAAGACAATAAAAACGGAGTTTGGCAATATGAATCAAAATAAACACTCAAAAAGCCATCCATTTTTAGGATGACTGTTGGTAAGTCTTTATTTGTTTAACAAGTACCGGGCTATTCAACCACCAGATCGCATAATTCGCTCAATTTGCGTATGTCGCTGCTTATTCAACTTTTATTAACTCAAGTTTCGGACATGGGTCTATAATTCATCTCTGAAAATATTTTTAAGATCAATGGACAAATCATCAAAAATATTGACTTTAACAGCTTCATCGTTCGCATACGCGCCACCATGTTTGTAAAATCCATTTTCTAATAAATAAACATCTATTATTTCGTGGGATGGGTCGACAATCCAATACTCCTTTACACCTGCTCTTTGATATCGGTTAAATTTAATCATTTTGTCCGTTTTTGCAGTAGATTTTGATAATATTTCAACAATTAAGTCTGGGGAGCCTGCAATATAATTTTTTGCATTTTATCTATATCACATATAATCACAATATTTGGTTTCAACCAATCATTCACTTTAGCGGCATCTTTTTCCTCACTAAAACAAACATCAATCTCAGCCAGAACTCTATAGGATTTATTTCGTAAATATATGTTAAACTCAGTTAAAAGGTCCGTGGCAATTGATTGATGTTTTACACTGGGGGGGATGGGGACATATTATAAATTTGACCATCAATCACCTCATACTGAACATCGTCATCTAATTTCAAGTATTCAGCATATGTTAAAGAATTGTTTTCTTCTGACAATGCTATTGCTTTCCTCCCCCTTGCCTGTTTTCGATTGGGACTCCAGCAAACAACCGGTCTATTTCCGGTCTTATTGTATTCATTATATAACATCTTATTGAAACCACAGATCAATAAACAAGTCTTTTTGAGATGCCCCCAGATCATCATTCCTTCACCACTTATCTTTCAATTCTTTTCTTTTTGCCATTTAATGAATTCAATTAAAGTTCTATATTCCCCAATTTGCTCCTTGTCAATTCCTGTTTCTTTCAGCTCACTGACAAATTCCTGCCACTCTTTTTCCGGACACTCCTCAGCTTCTCTCTCTGCTCCGATAAGCGTAGTTATATTCACTTCCAATATCTCCGCTATTCTATTGATCACCTGAATGGACGGGTTTTCGTTAATACTTCTTTCAAGTCCGCTTATATATGACTTTGAAACATTTGCCCTTTCTGCCAGTTCGGACAGCGACATTCCTCTTTTTCTTCGTATTTCGGCAATTTTTTTTCCTATCATAGATTAATACCTCAATGTTCTATAAATTTTGGGGAGACTTTGCTTAAATCACCATGACATGGTCATACTTTACCATGGTCGTTCCTTCTGCATAGTCACCTCCGGCAGCATTCGTAGCTCCCTGGATATTATTAATGATGTTTTTTACGAAATTCTGACCCATTTCATGTGCGTGCAAGTATCCTCCCCCAAATCTTGGGTTAATTTCCGATACCGCATAGCCGTTTTCCGTTTTAAAGCAGTCAATATCAATTGGCCCCAAAGGATTTAATGCACCAATTAATTTTTCGACGACCTGTTTGAACATTGGATCTTTTACAGCGATGGATTTATCCGTTTCACCTGCCCTCATTTTTACTTTTCTTTTTAGAAAAATATTTATAGTCTCCTTCGAAATTACATCTATATAACAATCAGCACCATACTCCTCGCAATCCATATAAGGCTGGATAATATAATCTTGGTATCCTGCCTTAAACGGTTCCAGCTCTTTTAAATTATTCACTTTATTGATTCCCATACTTGCACTGCCGTTTCTCGGCTTTATGATCAGAGGGAATTTCAGCTGGTTTTTATTCAGGTCCATCAGTGCCGCGTCCATATCAATATAGGTAGGAACTGACGGTATGTTATTGGCCTGAAGGAATGCATATGTTGAATATTTGTCAAAACAGATATCGACCACGTTTTTATCACTTACAATGACCATGATGCCATCCTTTTTAAACTCTTCCTTGACGCCGGTCAGCAGCGATAATTCAGGATCAATCAAAGACAAAACGCCTTTGATGCTGTATTTTTCACACAATTTTTTTATATATGGAATGTAGTCAGGATGGTCTATACGAGGCGCCACCTCGTACATATCTGCGTGGTAAAGGGCTGCTGCTGTCTCATCGCAGTCTGCCGCGATGACTTTTCCTCCAACTTTATGAAGTTCCTCTTTAAAATATTGGATCAGCTTAACCCTGCGTCCGACACTGCAAATTAATATGTTCATAAACATCTCCTTCTATAAAATTCTTAAAAAACATAAATCTCTTCGTTGAAAAACTGCCGGATCGTCTCTTTTTTCCGGGCTGCAGTAAATTCCATATGATCCATGGCTACAATGCCGGGGCGTTCTTTAATGAACGGCGGATTAAAAACGATTGTATAGGCGCCGACATTTTCAAAAATAATATAGTCGTCTTTCATGGGCAGCCTGCCTTTTATTTCAGAGGCCAGGTAATCCTTCTCCATACATGTATATCCAACGATATGAAAAGCTTGCTTTTCTCCGCTTGGATCATGTTTTTGTCTCACAATCTTCATCGGCAGATTGTTTTTGTGCATGGTCGGTTTTACATTATGAACACTTCCGTCAACCAATACAAAATAGTCATTCCTGATTCTTTTACTTTCAATGACTTTTGCTACAAATAAAAAAACATTGGCAACCATTGCTACTCCCGGTTCCAATATCAATAGCGGCTTTTTGTGAAAATCTCCGAATTCTGTATTCATGATTCCGCATATCGTTTCCGCATAGTCGTCAAATGCCGGAACGAACATATCATAAGGTTTCGGCAATTCTCCGTATATTCCGCCGCCGATGTCAATGTACTCCAGACTGTCCAAAATATTTTCTTTAGCCAGCGTACAAAGATTTTGGGTAATGATTTTATACGATTCCAAACTTCTATTTTTCGTTGAAAAGTGTCCGTGCAATCCTACAATCCGTATATTCTTCATTGACCTTAATTCCGTTAAAGCGTGTTCCAGGTTCCCATTGTTGACACATATCCCAAATCTGCTGTATTTATAGCCTTCCTGGAGAGCGCTGACACCATTGTGGGAGATATCAAAGTTCACTCTTAACCCTACAGGCACTTCAACTTCCGGGTTTTTTGAAGCAAATCTTTTGACAAATTCTATTTCATACAGTGAATCAATATTGAGAATGCTATTATTTGTTAATGCCAAATTGATATCATCCATCGTTTTTAAAGGGCCGTTAAATATGATTCTTGTAGGGTCTTCTCCTATTTTCAGGGCCAAATCATATTCCAGGCGTGACACGACTTCAGCGTATGCCCCCAGGTTTGATAATTCCTTGCATAAATAGGGAAGATAATTCGTTTTATAGGAGTAACCGATAATAAAATTTTCATACCTGCTTTTAAAAGCCGTATTAATTTTTCTGTAATTTTCCCTTAATTTGTTGACATCCAATATATAAAAAGAAGAGCCATATTCAACCTCCAGCCGCTGAATTTGATCGTGTTTCAAAAGTACATGTTCCAAGCCCGGGGCATCTGTGACTGTACATGCATTTAAACTTTCCACAAAATTACCTCCAATTATTTTAACCGTTACAACACCGGGGCACCCAAGCAGATTGCTTGTCAGGAAATTCGTCTATTCTGATGGGAGATGGACAATGTTTCAAAAGTAAAGGCGTATTCATATCTGCGCCTCCACTTATAATAAAAGTGTAAAAGCAGCAAGAAGAGCTTTCCGACAGTTCCATTGGCTTTGTACACCCTTAGATCATAACCGCTGATCGATCCGAATGATTTTTTATACTGATTGACATTTTTGCCTTTTTCATCAACTTCTTCAAATATCTTTCCACCAAAGTTATACCAGCTGCATCCCTTGCTTTTGGCACTTTGGATATTTCTCCAATCAAGATACTTATTTGCTCTGCCTATTGTCTGACCGTCAATTGGATCACCCTTTTTATGACTCAACACCGAATAAATACCATATGCCTGTCTGGTGTTCATTAAGTAGGCATGAGCACAGAGAACTTGATTATTTTGATTCGTTATATACGAAATTACTAATGCTCCTTTATCCCTTATCGCTTTCAACTTTCTGACATTGCATTTTTTTATATTGATTTCCCTTGCAAATTCATCATAAAGCTCGCTAAATTTAATGATTTGCTCATTTGTCGGGTTCTCAAGCTCGATAAAATTGAAATGATCTTGGTTCATTGCTTTCCTTATATTTCTTCTTGTACTTCGGCTAATATTTTTAAATATTTGTTCTTCCGTCTGCCTTAAATCAATGATGTAATTGGGCATCAATAGACAAACTGAATTCTTTGGCTTTACAAATTCAGCTACGTCATCTTCAGTTGTAAAAAGCCTCATATCCAACGAAACATGCGTTTCGGGCTCCATAAAATGGGAAGAACCTGCTTTTCCAACCCGCTCAGTAACGTTAAAAAGGCCTACTTTATAAGTAAAAGTTAACATTTTTCCTCCTGAATGGATTATTTCAAGGCAACGAGCTACCCGGGCACTTCATCCTTTTTGCACAACATTGATTTTTCAAAACTAACTCTATCGGTAAAATAATCTATTACTTTCAGGTCTATATCTTGATCAAATTTCCTGGCAAAATACTGTCCCGATGCCTCGATTGCTTTTATGTCATTTACTTCCAAATACAGGGGGGAATTGCGCGTTTGGAGCGTTTTTCCCCAATTTACAAACATAAAATTATTATTGACTACCTCCTCCTTATATTTGGAATTCATAATGAGGGTGTGAAAAAACCATTCATCCGGGCAAAGAGTATTTTCAAAGTATTTGTAGTACCAAGGATTAGTATCAATGAAGTCTATAATATACCAGGCAACTTCCAGCGGTATGGAAAACCATTGCGCTCCGTTAAATAGGGAATACTCCTCAGGCCAATCGTTTTTATTGGGAAATACATTAATTCCTTTACGGTAAAAGCTTTGAACAACGCTTCTATAAACTCTGACAGGATGAAAAGAGGTGTATCTTCTGCGTGTAATTTTGGGCCAATTTACTTCCATCAAACCAGCATTTCTTTTGTCCACTTTCCGCAAAGTGATATAAATATTCCTCTGATTTTTTACTAATACATCTTTAAACCCATTTCTGACCAACAGGTCCTGACCGCTCCTTAAACAAATAAAATCATAATTTTCTTTTGCGGCCAAAGCCTCTCTCAGCAATAGAATAGTCGTATCAACCTGGCTGATATCCCCCCACTCACAGACGATTGCTTTATCTAAAACTTTTACATTTTCATTTTTTATTAGTTTACTGTGAATTTGTTCGTAATTTCTTTTGTCTATATGGACATAAACATCAGCCTGACCGCCTGAAATCAGCTGCTTAATGAATTTGTTTACTTGTTCTGGATTTTTGTGTATTTGTAAGATGTAGGCCGTCTTTTGTTTGGAGTTCACTTCCATTTCCCCTTTTTGCTGTTAGAATCGATCCCGATGAAAGAATCCATCAAATATATCCAGATTCAATCTGTCTAATGATTTCATTGATTAAGTCCCTCAACACTAAATCCTCTGATTGATTAACTTTTTTATATGTGTCCAGCAAGAGCCGGTAAAGCTCATCCTGCGTCATCAGTTTCATATTATTACGCCCGAATAATTTTTCCTTTTGCTGCAGAATGACAAAATACTATTGATCACCTTAAACAGCTGTCCCATAGTCATACCCGAGCCGGACGGAAGGCAAATGCCCTTTTCGAATAATTCCTCTCCCACATGCTCATTTTCTCCATGGGAATAATAAGGAGCATTTTTAAACAGAGGCTGCGTATGAAGCGGCTTCCAAACATGCCTCGCCTCAATATTTAAATCAGATAAGAAATCCAATAATGCCTGTTTTGAAACCCCTCCCCCTTTTTCATCTATCAATAATGCTGTCAACCACCGATTCGAGCGCGTGTTTTCCAATTCTTCCATGAATGCAACCCCGGGCAAACCTGATAAATACTCTTTATATTGATTGAAAATAAGCCTCCTTAATCGGACTCTGTCATCCAACACTTCCAATTGGGCCCTGCCAATGCCAGCAAGTAAATTGCTCATCCGATAATTAAATCCGATTTCACTGTGCTTATAAAAAGGAGCAGTGTCTCTTGCCTGGGCAGCCAGAAAGCGGGCTTTTTCCATTGCTTGCTGATTATTTGAAACAAGCATTCCCCCTCCTGATGTTGTAATGATTTTATTCCCGTTAAATGAATAGATCCCAAAGTCTCCCATTGTACCGCTTGCTTTTCCTCTATAACTGGAACCGAGAGATTCCGCCGCATCTTCGATAATTGGAACATCGTACTTGTTGCATATATCCATTATTTCGTCCATTTTGGCACTTTGGCCATATAGATGGACAACAATCACTGCTTTCGGAAGAACCCCTGCAGACTCGGCTTCCTTCAATGCCCGTTCTAATGCCTGTGGGGACATATTCCAGGTGTCAGGTTCAGAATCAATAAATACCGGCTTGGCCCCTTGATATAAAATGGGATTTGCGGTTGCAACGAATGTCAGTGTTGAACAAAATACAATATCCCCAGGATGAACATTGAGCAGCCGTAAAGCCAAGTGAATTGCTGCTGTCCCCGAACTGACCGCGACAGCATCTTTTACCCCGACCAAAGAGGCAATTTCCCTCTCAAATTGCTCCACATTGGGCCCCAGCGGCGCAATCCAATTCGATTCAAAGGCATCGTTTATATATTTAAGTTCATTTCCGCTCATATGCGGCGGTGAAAGATAAATTTTCTCCTTTAGATCAATCACTTTTCTCACCTCTTATAACTGCTGCCTAAAATAAAAAATCTACCGGAAATTCACCTCTTCCCGATAGTTCTTACTGCCTCTATAAATTAATAGATGTATGTTTTTGTTTTCCGGGTTCTCCTTCAAAGTCAGGCATCGTGACATGAGCACCATTATTAATTCCTTCTGATGCCAAAACCTTTTTAATGGTCAGTAAAAGTATTTTTAAATCCAATAAAAAATTTTGATTTTCAACATACCAAATATCCAGCTTGAATTTTTCTTCCCATGTAATTGCATTCCTTCCATTTACCTGGGCCCAACCTGTCATGCCAGGTTTTACCAAGTGGCGCTTTGCCTGTTCTTCGGTATACAGCGGAAGATATTTCATCAATAATGGCCTGGGGCCAATTAAACTCATGTCCCCTTTCACGATATTGATCAGCTGTGGAAATTCATCCAGGCTTAATTTTCTGACTGTCGCTCCAAATGAAGTTAATCGGATATGTTCCGGCAATAAATCTCCATTCTCATCTCTTTCCTCCGTCATAGTCCGAAACTTATACAGCATAAAAGGTCTTCCATGCAGGCCAGGACGCATCTGCTTGAAAATAACCGGGCTTCCCAGCTTAATTCTGATTAATACAGCTGTAATTAATATCAACGGTGCAAAAAAAGTCAAACATCCAATTGAGATAAATAAGTCAAAGGCTCTCTTCATAATTCACCACCGTCTGAGCATTAGTAATGTAATGAATATGGTTTGAATCATATCCTTGCGGATTATTTGACTGCCATCTCCAGGTATCTTTACACATTTCATTGATTCCTTTTTCAGCAATCCAACCTAATTCTCTTTGTGCTTTGAGCGGATTCGCATAACTGATCCCGACATCTCCGGCACGCCTGCCTGAAATGCGGAAAGGAATTTTCCTTCCGGATGCCTGTTCAAACGCATCAACCATTTCCAACACACTATATCCCCTGCCCGTTCCAAGATTATATGTCTCAACACCTGTTGTAACCATGACTTTTTCAAGTGCCTTTACATGCCCGCAAGCCAGATCAGCGACATGGATGTAATCCCTTACGCCTGTTCCATCCTTTGTTGGATAATCTTTATTTTGATAGTAGGAAAGCGGGAAGCTCACTGATTCGCCAACGGCTTTCAGCCCTGCAAAATGGATTACAGCTTCAATTTCATTGGCGGTGAAAATTTCATGTAATGCAGCTCTGTCCAATATATCAGCCCTATAAAAGGACAAAGGCTTCCCCGTAATTTGGCGAACCCGGTTCAATGATTCCGGCTTACTGTTCGATAAATTATCCATTACAATAACTTCATATCCGGCATTCAGCAATTCCACGCAAGTATGGCTGCCAATATAGCCTGCTCCGCCTGTAACTAGTATTTTCATGGGTCACATCCTCACGTAAAAAGCGCCTCAAACCTTGTTCGAAGCGCGCTAATTAATTCTATTCTCTTTTACCGAGCGTAATAAAGAATCAGGGACTCTAATTTCATTTACCTCATTGTCTATTAAGAAGTTCCCACTTATGGTTATATTTTTTACTTTACCGGAATCACTATAAAATTCGATAGCAGCACCAGTTGAATGGCCATCCGGCACACCGGTCGTCTCCGATATTTCATTGTCTGAAATGACTACATGGGCAAGCAGGCCTTTGCCGATCTCACTTTGATATATTCCCTTGCTGCCACCGGTGATCACATTGTCTTTAACTGAAACTTTATTTATTGACATGCGTGGTTCAATTAAAAAATATACGCCCGAAGTACGAGTGATATGATTGCTTTCCATTTTTACATTCGAGCCCTCTCCCTGAAGTGACAATGCATATCCATTGTTATCTATAAATCTGTTGTGGGACACCGTAAGTCCTTTCACCTCTTCATTCTTCACACTTGAAGTTTTAACACCATCCCGAAAGTTTGAAAATACATTGTCTGTCACTGTTGTATCAACAATAGAATTGGAAGCAAATAGGGCAATTCCGGATCCCTTTTTCATTCCACTGATTTTATTATTGGTAATGGTGGTGTTTTTCGCTCCAGCTGCTACGTTGATGCCGTCAACGAAGGAGTGGATTGTATTTTGATATATGATCGTTCCAAAGGAAACCAAATGGCCATTTTCCCCTCCTTCCATGCGAACTCCATTCTCCCCTTCAATATAGTTGTTATGAATGGAGAGGTTTTTGTTTCTTCTCCAAACAAATATGTCGGAAATCAACAGTTTATTGTTGTAAATCTCCGCATCCGATGTATCCATAACGAGCAATGAGCATTCAGGCCCCTCGACGGTGTTGTGTGAAAACTCGATTCCATGATAAAAAAAGCCCGGATGGCTCTTTTTAGCCAGCCCTGAATCTGATCCTGCCAACAGAACGCAATATTCCTTTGAGTTGGTGATAATATTATTGTTTGTAATAACAGCGTCAAAAAATTGAATTTCTTCCCATGGTTCAAAATGTATACCCGGACGGCCTGTTTTTGATGTAATTGTATTATTGAATATAAATAGATGGTTCGCCTGCTCAACAACCAGTTGCGATCGCTGGTTTTCAAGAATCATGTTATTGGAAACGGTGACATAGCGGCTGGTTTTCCTTGAACCCGAAATAGAAATTCCGTCTCCAACCGCATTCATTAATCGATTGTTCTTGATCACCAGATTATTTTTATCAAAAGCAAATATGCAATGCATATGCTCTGTACCATTTGGATGGTTTTGATAGTTGCCATCACAAGTAATTGATTCAACTTTCGTATTGTTGTCCATCGTGATCAAACGGGTGTAACCGTCTTGTGCTTCATCCGCCAACTTTAAAATGACCTGATCACGGTTTTGCCCGACAAGTGCAATATTCGGCTTTAGGAAAATAGGCTGTAAAATGTATGTTCCCGAAGGAATAAAGATATCCCCCCCGCCATTGTCGGCCAGGTCATCAATTGCCTGATGAAAGGAATTTGTATCATCATGGATTCCATCACCGTAGGCTCCGTAATCTTTCACGTTTATCGTCAGTTTTTTTTCAGAGACGGACACCGAAACTGTCTCAGTTAAGCCCTCATAAATAACGGTAATTTCAGCGGTACCTGAACCAACCCCTGTAATGACGCCGCTGGAATCCACTGCAGCAATGTTCGGGTTTGAGGTGGAATACGTGCTGAATTTCGATATATTTTTTTTGAAACCATTGGAATATAGAGCTGATGCAAAGGTTTTTTCACTTTCTTCCACATTCAAGTTATAACTTGTTTTATTCAGGGCGATTGAATGAAGAGCAACCTTCCCTTTTCCTTCCTGTTCCCTGACAATATCGGTCATCAAAACAAAAATAGCAGCTGACACCAATATGATTATCACGCTGCACTTCATAATTAAAAATACGTTTTCACAATGTTTCACCATTCTTCCAATTCGAGATTCATACCTCCACTAAAAAGTTTTTGCATCCGGAAGCCTTCTTTTTTTTAAGACTGTCTTTCTTATGATTTCAATGGTTAATTCCCTGAAATACTGAAATTCATCGGACTTCCTGAATAGAAAGTAAAATAACAAGTTAGTTACTGCAGTTGAAATGAATATTTTGGCGGCTAAAATAAAAAATGTCGTTTCTGGAAGAAGTGCACAAATCCCATAACTTAGCGACGCAGCCAAAACGACAGATGATAAATATTTGGAATAAGCAATAAAATACGATTTGGAACTGGACTTAAATCCATACTTATAAAGGATGTACGGCTCAATCCAAAAACCTGTAGTCAATATACTAAGGATAGTACCAAGAAAAATACCGCCTATTCCCATAATTTTCAACAATATGATAGACGCAGCCAAATTTATTAAAGCTTCTGCTACAGGTTTGTAGCGATCATACCAATACAGTCCCATAGCATCTCTAAATGTCAGGGATGCCCTCCTCATCCCCTCGAGAAAAAAGTGTATGATAATCAGCAAAACAATTTCCATCGAAAAAACGAACTTTTTTCCCAGCCAAAGCTCTATCAAGGGATTCAGATTGCAAAGGATTCCGACAGAAGCAAAGCCATAGAGCCAAAAATTCATAAAATATATTTTGTTGAATACCTCCCTGGTCCTGGCTTTGCTTTCCAGTACGCTTAAATTGCCAACACTCGACTTGGCAGCTTCAAAAAATTGCATCAGTACAATATTTAATGCCGTTAAAATTAATCGGTAATTAGAGTACAGGCCAACTGCAAGAAGTCCTACAAAACTTGAAATTAAAATATTGTCCGTTGACAATACTACAACCGACCCCATTCTATGCATAGCCATGGCCTTCACATTTTTATAAATGCCTTTAATGACTTCCTTGTTCAACGGTGCAACATTTTTGCTCTTCAAAAAAGGGTATAGCTTATCTGCAGTCCTTGATGCCAGGATGTTTTCCACTATATTGAATATCAGTTGACAAATAACGAAAAATATAAAGTTTTTCCAAATAATAAGGACTGTACACTGGACAATATTAAGCAAAATAAAACCGCCATAGCGGTAGGTTGCATCAATATATTTTCTTTGGTCTGCAATGATCAACGATCTTTTGTAAGAATAAAAATAAGTGACCGCTGCATTTAACACAAACAGCACAAAGATAAAGTGAATATGTGGCATGTCAGGCATATCTTTAATCAAGTAATGGATGAATGGTGCAACGATGATCCCAAACAGAATAATCAGGGATCCAATGATTAAATATGCCCTTTGATACAGCTTCAGCAACGACTTGATCAATTCAATATTCTTTTCGGCTATCGGTTTGTACAGGCTGAAAACTAAAGCGGGTCCGATCCCCAATTCCACTAATGACAAGACCGTGATAATATTTGTAAAAAGGCCATCCAAACCTAGATATTCTGCAGACAGCGTTCTGACAAATATAATCCTGGCGATGATGCTTACAATAATTCCCAGTACTTGGCCGACCATTACATAGCTTAGGTTTTTTAGAGTCGATTGGGTCCTTGCCTGGTTATTCATCATGATCTTTGTTCCTTCATACATAAAAAATAAAACATGATGAAGTAAAACCAAAGTACTGTTCTCCGTAAATCATTGATTCCAAAACCATACATAATCAATGATAAAACAGCACACAGTATAAAAATATTCACATGGGTGACTTTGATCAGCCTGGATATTAATGACACATAGGCTATCCCACCCAATATGCCTCCCTGTGTCAAAACTTGCAAAAAAGTATTATGGGCTTCTGTCCCTTGAAAAAGTTGATTGCCGGAAAAGGAACCTGGGCCTAAACCGACAATTGGCGAGTAAAGCCAAACTTTTATAGAATTAATCCACAGTAAGATTCGATGTTCCCCATTCGAGCTTTCTTCAAAAAAGTCTTTCACAATTCCCATTATGTTATCAAAGCTGAAAAGCAAGCCAATAATGGCCAGACAAATAAAAAACGAGATAATGCTTGCCGATCTTTCTTGTTCTCTCAACTTTTTCCATAATAGCAAAGCAATAATTAATATCGTTGCGTTCACCCAAGACGAGACTAATGTGTTGGAGGATGTTGATAACCCCATACTAATTAACAAAACGATACTCAAGGCTGCACTCAACTTTACAATAAACCTGTTTTCTCTTTTTATCATATATAAAGCGACAAATGGAAGGGGAGTGATAAAATAAGCAAATTGGTGATAGTCAGAAGCAAATGGCGAAAAAATATCCGCCCCATCATACGTTAAATAATGGCCGAATATATTATCTATCCCCATTAAATACAAGAAATAGAGAAATCCGATCACTAAAATCCCACCCCAATAAACCATCCTGAGCAGGCTATATAATTCAGTAAAACTCTTCATTGCAAATTTTGTTTCGAAAGTCAAACACAGGAACAATATAACAATATAAGATGTATAATCAAATACTACTGGCTGCGGGGCTATCCCCAGCAAATTGTTAACTGAAAAACCGAGTGTGATGATATACAGATAAACAATCCAAAATATCGTGAAGGCATGATTTTGAATCGTTATGGCGCTAATCCTGCTCTTTAAGAACTGGGAAATGCATAATATTAAAAGGATTATTTCTCCGATCCCAAATCTGCCAAACCTTAAAGTTGTAAAACCAAAAAACAACACCATCATGAGTATAAAAATTTTCTCTGCAAAAATTGTTTCTCGCCGCTTCAGTCTGTATTCCATGCCAACACCTTTTTCGGTCCCCTTTCTGGCGTTTTCCTAAATCGTTCTTATTGAACTTCCCATACACCTTCCCTAGAATCAACCATCATTTTCATATAAACTTCCTGTTTTTCCTTAATAATTTTGTTTAAATTATACTTTTCCAAAATTACATTCCGCCCATATCTCCCAAACTTATTACGCAGCAGTTTGTCTTTGGCGAGAACAGTCATTTTTTCTGAAATTTCCCCGGGGTTCCCTTCGACGAGATACCCATTCATGTCATTGATGACAAGCTCTCTGTGGCCCCGGTTATCGACAGCCACGACAGGGAGCCCGCAGGCCATTGCTTCCATTATATTGACAGGCAGGCCTTCGCGCAGACTGGAGGCGGCGGCGATGTCGCTTATATGCAACAATGACTGGATGTCGTTCCGATAGCCAAGGAAATCAACCATATGATCAACTTCCAATTCCATAGCGTAATCGATACAATCATTCAGGAGCGGGCCAGTTCCTGCCAGCAGAAGCTTCGCGTTGGGAACCTCATCTTTCAATAAAGCCATCGCTTCAATCAGCACTTTTTGATTCTTATTTTTATTGATTTCAGCTGCATAAAAAATTAAAAAAGCATCATCGCGATAATGATACCTTTTTCTTAACTTTGCTTTATGATATTTATTTACAGGAGTGAAGAAATCCGTATTTACTCCCACACCATGTACATGTTCGATCAGATTTGCCTTGAATCGTTTTTTTACAGCCCTTTGAAAATCCTCTTCGTTGATGGTGATTAAACAATCGGTATAACGGGCCAGTATTTTTTCAACCGGGTAAAATAATATCCAGTTGATCAATGGAGCTCCTTTAAAAAAATGAAATCCGTGGGCTGTGTATATGATTTTCGTGCCTTGCTTTCTGGCCTCGCGCGCAGCCAATCTGGATATCACTCCGCCCATGGGGGTATGGCAGTGAATTATGCTGTACTGATTTTCATCAATATAAGCTTTCAACTCTTTATAGGCGTCTATGTTTTGCCGATCAAAAGGTGACCGCTTGATTGATATCGAATATTTCTCATCAACATACGGCAATGGATGATCCCCGGCTGCAGCTACATGAACCTCCCATCCCTGCAGTTTGAACCATTGTAAATATGGTAAATGGAAGGAGCTGAAATGAGTGTCTACTGTTGCACAGAATAGTATTTTCCTTTTCATAGCTTTTACCCAATAACCTGCCTGTCAACAATTGATGACAGGTAGTCTAATAACTCATTCCTTAATTCATCTCTTTGCAGGGCTAACTCTATTGTTGTTTGAATGAACCCCATTTTTTCCCCCACATCATACCGGATGCCTTCAAAATCATAGGCGTAGACAGCCTCAAATTGATTGAGCCCAGCAATAGCATCCGTCAGTTGGATTTCCCCCCCAGCACCCGGTGTTTGTTCAGCTAATATCTCAAAGACTCTCGGACTGAGAATATAACGCCCCATGATTGCCAGATTGGAAGGAGCCTCTTCTTTTTTGGGTTTTTCAATCAGGTTGTTGACACTATATAATTGGTCATGAATAGCGTTTCCATCAACAATTCCATACCTTGAAACTTCATCCTCATGCACTTTCTGGACACCTAATATTGATGCATTATACCGTTCAAACTGCTCTATCATTTGTTTTAGACAAGGCTTCCCTGCTCTTACTATGTCATCGCCTAACAAAACCGCAAATGGTTCATTCCCTATGAACTTCCGTGCACACCACACAGCATGGCCCAATCCCTTCGGCTCTTTCTGGCGAATATAATGAATATCTACCATTGTCGATGACTTTTGTACCTGATCTAACAAATCAAATTTTCCTTTTTCAATCAGATTCTGTTCAAGCTCAAAAGAGTGGTCAAAGTGGTCTTCAATCGCCCGCTTCCCTTTCCCTGTTACTATGATAATATCCTCGATTCCGGAATTTATTGCCTCTTCAACAATATATTGGATCGTCGGTTTATCCACGATCGGGAGCATTTCTTTAGGCATCGCCTTGGTTGCCGGCAAAAACCTTGTTCCCAACCCTGCTGCCGGTATGATCGCTTTTTTTACCTTCATATTACTCACTCCCCTTACCCGGAAGCCGAAACCAGTTGCCCCGGTATCAAATTCACTTTATTGTTTGCAAGATTAATAAGTACCTCTCGCAATCTTTCTCTGTCCCAAGTATTGTAAAAGCTGATGATTTCTTCAATTTCCTCAGAATACAAATCTGATGTTTCTCCTATATAAATATTGGGGTATACTTGCTGATCCTTCACTTCATCATCATGTAATAATTCTTCAAAAAGCTTTTCACCCGGCCTAATTCCGGTAAATTCAATACCGATGTCATCAACTGAATAACCGGACAGCTGAATCATTTTTTTAGCCAAATCTACTATCTTTACAGGTTCACCCATATCCAGGACAAAAATCTCTCCGCCTTTTGCCAATGCGCCGGCTTGGATTACAAGCCTTGAAGCTTCAGGTATCGTCATGAAATACCGGACCATCTCCGGATGGGTAACAGTGACCGGGCCTCCTTTTGCAATCTGTTGTTTGAAAATGGGAATCACACTTCCCCGGCTGCCAAGAACATTTCCAAATCTGACTGCCACAAATTTGGTATCGCTCTTTTTATCCATATGCTGAACAACCATTTCGGCAAGTCGCTTTGTTGCCCCCATGACACTTGTCGGATTGACGGCTTTGTCTGTTGAAATCATGACGAACGTCCCCACCCTGTTCCAACTGGCCGCTTCCGCCACATTTTTTGTCCCAATCACATTATTCTTCACGGCTTCTTCCGGATTGCGCTCCATTAGCGGGACGTGCTTATGAGCGGCGGCATGATAAACAACATCGGGGCGGTATGTACCCATTACGGTTAAAATTTTTTTGGCATCTTTCAAATCAGCTATTTCGGTTAAAATTTCAAAGTGTTTATGGCTGAACTTTTCTTTCAGCTCCAATTCGATCGAATGGATGCTGTTTTCACCATGCCCAAGCAAGATCAGCTTTCCGGGGTTGAATTGGCATATCTGCCGGCAAATCTCAGAACCGATTGAGCCTCCGGCCCCCGTCACCATTATTGTTTTATCCTCGACATTTTCCGAAATGCTCCCAATGTCCAAATCGATCGGTTCCCTGCCTAAAAGGTCCTCCACCTGAACATCGCGGAATTGCTTAACGGAAACTTTTCCCGTCACCAGGTCTTCCAGCATTGGCAAAATTTGTGTTTTAGCTTTTGTTGCAGCGCATTCCTGAAAAATTCTATTTAATCTTTTTTTTGATAGCGAGGGGATGGCGATAATAATGTTTTCGACACTCATTTCCGAAACAACCTTTTGGATTTGATTTATGCCGCCAAATACAGGCAATCCCAATATATCCAGGTTATGCTTTTTGGGATCATCATCAATAAAAGCGACAGGCAGCAAGTCTGCGTCATTTTCCTTTAATAACTGCCTCGCTACCATGTTTCCCGCCGACCCGGCGCCGATGATAACCGTTCGTCTCTTCATATTTGGCGGTTTACCTGCACTATTGTCTCTATAGACACGCCAAAAAAATCTTGATCCCCCGATAAGCAGCAATTGAATCAGCCAAATGACCATATTAAGCCTGAAAAAAACAGCATTAAACATTATTTGCTGAATGAGGCTGGCTGCTATTATCGATAGCGACACAACTTTAAAAATGACGATCGATTCCCCAATACTCGCATATTCCCAAGCTTTTTTATACGACCTGAAAATAAATGAAAAGAAATGATGACCGGCCAAAATCGCAATGGAACTGGCGATGATAAGAAAAGTGAATTTAACACTCCCATTTACCAATAAACTCCCCAGTAAAACGGCCGCAAGGACCAAGCAGGAATCTACAAATATAAAAAAAGATATCCTTTTTCGATAAGTCATAGGTCTCCCCCTCCTCTTCATGTTTAAAAATATAAAGATCTTAATTAAAAGTTTTAAAAATTTAAAACCCATAATTAAAAACTTTATAAAAGGGGCATCTAACCCGCCCTCACATCACACCACTGACGACTGGCGTCTAAGGCGTAAAGCCCACAGCATGATCGAGTGCCTCCATTGATAGGGGATAGGAGACATTTCCGCGTTATTATTAAAGAATGTTATGTTCCTAATAACGAACAATACTTTCAAAAAAAATTTGTTTTTAATTTTTTTCGTTTAAAACTACACCCAACAGCTTTGCCTGGGCATAATTAAGAATTTTCTTTGATTCCAACGCGCTTTCAATGCTTGTGGCATTCTGCTTGACTACCAGTACAACGCCGTCACAGATGTTAGCCAATATTTTTGAATCATTTGCTTCCAGAAGAGACGGCGAATCAATAATGACCATATTATAGGAAGCTTTTACAGAATCCAGGAGTTCCCCCGCCCTTTGGCCGGTTAAGTTTAAGGGAACTGTACCGCTTGTCAGGATATGCAAACCGTTCACCTTTGGAAAGCTCACCGCATCTTCAAAAGTGACGTTTCCGTCAAGGACATCTGTAAACCCAAAGATATTTGGAGTATTAAAGATCTTATGCATAGCAGGATTGCGGAAATTTGCATCAATAAGAAGGACTTCATTTCCTTGTTGGGCCATGGTTACAGCAATATTGGCAGCAGTGGCGGACTTGCCTTCCCTTTTTCTGGGAGATGTGACCAGAATAGCGTTGCTTTTTTTATCACCGACGATGAAGTGGATATTGGTTCCTATCATACGGTATTGCTCAGAAATGACAGCCTCTTCATTTTTACGTTTCGCGTGAAATAACGCTCTTTGTTTACCTGATACCAATGGTCTCACTCCTGAAATTTAATTCCCTTTTTGGCTTTTTCCAACTAATTATTTTTCCTTTTTGCTTTTTGGATACGCTGCCCAATAATTGGGCTCCCAATAATTGTTCGATTTCACGTTCTGTCTTAATAGTGCTGTCAAAATAGTCCATGATGAATATAAGGCCCATACCCGTTACTGCCCCTAGCAAAAATGCCGCTAATAGAATTTTTATTTTGTTATTTTGCATTGGCTTAGAATTAACCTTTGCTTCTGAAAGAACACTTACGCCATTGATATCCAGCACGCTTGGCACTTTTTTAATAAACACTTTTGCTGTTGTATTGGCAATATCAGCTGCACTTTCAGGATTTGTGTCAACCACACTTATCTTCACTACCTGCGTATCTTCGAGGCTTTCAACCCGAACCTGTTTTGCAAGGGTCTCGGTGGATTTGTCGAGACCGAGCTCCCTAATCACCGTTTCCAAAACGGTAATATCTTTAATGACGACCTGCAGTGTATTTCTATACTCGGCTTCTGCATCAATGATGACATTCGTTGATGCCTCATACTTCGGCGACATATTATTCAATTCTGTATAAGTCCAACCCGCCCCGGTAAAAACTACTGTGATAAGAATAACAAGCCAAAGCCGCTTTTTTATTAATTTAGACAAGCTTCTCAGATCGAATTCCTTTGCCACATTATTATCAAATTGATTCATATGGACCACCTTTAAATTATTTTGTTCCTAATTAAGAACATCATGGGTAAAAAAATAATAAACAAAAGTTATGTTACCTTTATTTTAAGTTCATTATAAAGAACAAGTCAAGTATAATTTTAGTTTTTCTTTCGATTGTTTTCTACAAGTTTTTTTGGAGCGCTGAAGCCGCTCCCACTGTTCTCTAAAACATACTCAATTGATACGTCTCAGACAACAATTCCAATAGTTTAATTCCGGCGATGCTGTTTCCTTTTTCATCCAGAGCCGGACCAAATATGCCAATGCCGAATTTTTGCGGGACTGCTCCCATAATTCCGCCGGAAACACCGCTTTTTGCCGGGATGCCGATTTTGATGGCGAATTCACCGGATGCGTTATACATGCCGCATGTGACCATGAATGTTTTACAGAGGCGCGCAATATGTTCGGGTATGAGTTGTTTGCCGCTGTCCGGGTCCCAGCCGTTCATAGCGAAGATCATTCCGACTCTAGCCAATTCGAGGCAGTTCATTTCTATCGCACACTGTTTTGTATACAGATCCATGAGCTCTTCGACGTCTTCATCGATGACTCTATGCTGCTTTAAAAAATAACAAAGTGCCCGGTTCAGTTGCGACGTATCAAATTCGGATTTTGCCACTTCTTCATCTATGCAAACATCAGGATTATTGGCAAGCTCCTTGACAAAGGAAAGTAACCGCTGGAATCGGTCTTCAACATTGCTTCCCTGGATCAAATGTGTCACAACCAGGGCTCCCGCATTAATCATCGGGTTGAGCGGTTTGGCAGGTGCCATCGTTTCCAATTTGGCGATGGAATTGAAAGGATCACCGGTCGGCTCCATTCCCACTTTCCCAAACACTTCATCGGTCCCTCTTTCCATTAACACGAGCGCAAGGCTGATCACTTTTGAAATGCTTTGGAGTGTAATTTTTCTATCGATATCACCTGCGGAAACACATTCCCCGTCAGGATAATGGATGGCAATTGATAAATCATTTGGATTTGCCTTTCCTAAAGCGGGGATATAATCCGCCACTTTTCCGAATGCAGCACATTTCTTGGCTTCTTCCACAAACATTTTCAGTTCTTTCTTTGAACGACAGGCCATGTTCATCACCATTTCGTAGTATATGCATGTTGGCTGGTAAATATCAGCAAAAAATCCGGTGTAAAGATGTACCTTGTCAATAAGAAAAGCGCAAGCGCCTTGCCCATCGACGTACAGACTGGAGTGCCTCCGGCGAGATAAAGGATAAGGAAAGGCGGAGAGTGCCTGCTTATCGGCGACAAGCATAAGACGAGCGCTGAAGAAGGCGTAGTTTGCCTTCAGCAGCGATTGGCTTATGACCTCGAGCCGATGGCACTCGCAGCTAGACAACACGACGAGGAACGAGCCGATGTTGACTTATCGTAGGAAAGCTACTACTTGAAATGGCCTCGTGTGATGCTTCCTCGAGTTGGCGTCGTGCAGCTTTGCTATGATGTTCGCCAAACATCCTCGAATAAGCTACGCCGCAGGAGCACATTAGGTGCGAAGTCTGCTAGTCGATAGGCGCTGGAGCTAGACAACAAAAGGCTTTGTTCAAAATTTTAAAGCTAAAAAATCTTATGCTTCTTACTCTGTAAAAAAAACTTTAGAAGGGTCTTTTTTTTCTTTTGTATTTGTAATACGATATGAGATAGGTCTTAATTTTCTAAAGACGGCTTCCATCCCATGGGGCGGAAGCTGTATTTTATTGTTCGAAAATTTGGTTTTTGGAGGAAGTTTATGCGTAAATATATCGGGGAATTAGGTCTTATCATTACAGCCTTCATTTGGGGAAGCGGCTTCGTTGTCACATCGATTTCATTGGATTATTATTCGGCCTACCAGAATATGGCGGTCAGATTTTTAATCGGCGGCGTCATATTGGGGCTGATTTTTTATAAAAAAATGAAGCATGTACAAAAAGGAACCGTTATTAAAGGGGCTATTCTTGGCAGTATTTTATACTTGGCTTTTGCCTTGCAAACAGTGGGTCTGCAGTTCACGACGCCTTCCAAAAATGCATTTTTGACAGCGGTCAATGTAGTCATCGTGCCGTTGATCGGCTGGGCCATTTATAAAAAGCGGATGGACAAATTTGAAGTGGCGGGAGCAGTCCTGGCAATGCTCGGCATCGGATTTCTCTCGCTCAAATTTTCAGCGGAGCTCAATATCGGAGATATTCTCTCTTTCTTATGTGCGATTGTTTTTGCATTCCATATCATTTATACGGCCAAATTTGTAAAGACCGAGAATCCGATTCATTTAACGGTAGTTCAACTTCTTGCTGCTGCTGTTATGGGATTCATAATCCTGTTATTCAGGGGAGAAGCGGCTGTGCCAATTGTGGACGGGGCGGTATTCTCCTTGGTTTATCTCGGAATTTTCGGGACAGCTGCCGCGTTTTTATTACAGACGGTCGCGCAAAAATTCATTTCGGAAACGAAGGCGGCAATTATTCTTTCAACAGAGTCTTTTTGGGGGATGGTTTTGTCGATTGCAGTGTTAGGAGAAGTGATCACACTGAAAATGGCTGTCGGAGCGGCATTGATCCTGCTCGCCATCTTGATTTCAGAAACGAAGCCTAAGCTTTTCAAAACTATGCCGTTACGTGAAAAAGTGTAACAGGTAAAGAAAGGCACATCGTTTTCCGGGCTTTGAGCAACAACATCATGTCGCCCATTACATACCTATTGCATAATCATTTAATCAGATCGGCCCGCCATGGTAACAATGTTTAGTTCAGTTTTTATAGTTAGTTCCAATCTATGTTTGTTCCATTTAGAAAAGCATCCTCCCTGTTAAGACTGGCATTCATCCCGGTTTCAATCCCAGGATGAATGCCAGGTACAATCCAATAGAATATTCAACGTACAGTCTTTTGTAACTCCAGAAAAGCGGCGAGATTGGCCAGCGTGGAACCCATACCGGCTTCATGGTCGTCCTGCCGGATGCCTTCAGGCACGTTCTCGCAGACGATTGTGACTTCGGTACCTTCCGGGACTTCGTCAAAATTCCAAGTCATGATCATGCTTCCAGCGAACGCGGGATCCTCGGATTCAAACACAATTCGTTGCACGATTCTCTTTCCCGGAATAAGCTCGAGGAATTCCCCCTGAACAACATCCGAGTTGTCTGAAGATTTACCTGCAGAATGATGGGAACCGATATAGGTTAGGGTCATGCGATAGAAGCCACCCTCCCTTGCGTCGAACGCATCGATTCTGCCCTCCATTCCTTTCGGAGGAAGCCAGGTAACGAGCGCCTTCGGGTCCATAAATGCCTGATAGGCTGTTTGCGGCACCGTTTTTATGATTCTCGATGCAGAGTCGATTCTGCTCGATTTGTTTTTCATCTTAAACATTCCTTTCATTATATAAAATATATTCTGAATTTTTTAAAAAAACTAGCGATCAGGATGTTTATGATTGGCCGCTTTGCTGGCAGCACGTGTATGGGCTTTGACTCGAATTGCTAAAAATAGATAATCTCTCCTACCTCGTTATGCAGCGACGTATATTTAGTTGGCGGGTACCCCATGAAACGTTTAAATTCCTTTATAAAGTGCGCCTGATCGTAGTAGTGATCGATGAAAGCTCCGCCTTGCAAGAAGCTGTGCTTATCTTGAAGCAACGCCCGGTAGCACGATTGAAAACGAACGATCGAGGCAAATGTTTTCGGACTAATACCCAGCCGCTCCGCGAACTTGGCACGAAGCCATCGATCGCTTCGTCCCGTCTGTTGCGAAAGCGACGCCATCGAAATCCTGCCGCTTGCGTTTATAATTGCGAACACTCCTTGTTCAAAAGTCGGATCTCTTTGGGTCCGGGTAAGTGCCCCACTCAAGTAGTCTTGAAACAAGACTGACTTATGCACCGGATCAGACGCCACATACATCTGCTCTTCTAGGATTCGGATTGCCGACGTATCGATAATATCTCCAAACGGCAAGATTACATTTCGTAATTCATGTTGCGGTACAGTGAGCAGACGATAAGCTGCGGCGGGATTAAGTTCGAAACAGATGCAGCCGAACGGCTTGCCTCGATCGAAATCGGCGATCACAGGGCAGTCTGATACACCTGCGACGATCAACCGGTGTTCTGGAACCGGAAACGAATGCCCGTCGATCCGGCCCGCAAGATGCCCTTCATAGTGCATCATCAACTTCACGGAGCCATTCGGCGCGATGGTCCGCATCTCATCTTCGGAAAGCATCCCATTGCTTTCGAATATCCAAATGTCTTTGATGAATGGTTTCAGATCAAGGCGAGGCGATAAGCGACTGATGGTAAGGTTGCTCATGTGAATCCCACCCCCAATTTCGTACGTGCATATTTTTTACTGGCATTTCCGATTAATGAGTCCTGAACAACGGATTTGAAACTAATGTATCACCAATTTTCTGGTTTGAACAGGCTTTGATCACTCATCGCTTCCGATTTCTACAATACGGATTATCCAGTTTCATATACCTTTAAGTTGCAGACAGCAGGATCAAACCTTGAACAAAAATGATATTTGAGGTGATCGCAATGGTATAGACATCACCCCACATTTTTTAAACCTGCATGCGAAGGACGTGAAAAGATCGATGGCGTTTTTACGGAACTCGGCTTCAAATTCAACTTGCAGTTCACAGACAGGAAAAAGCGGCTTACCTCGTATTCGGCAACAATATATTTACCATTTTACTTACAGAAGATTATTTTAAGTCGTTTACGGCAAGGAAGCCCTCATACCTATAGGGATGGTCGTTGTCTATAAAACGCAGGATAACAGCCATTTTAACCGAATAATTACTATTACCTGCCAACTAGGAACCTCATATGTGAGGAAAAACATACCGTACGATGGTGCAGAATAATTTTCCAAAGGAGGATAATCATGAGCAAAAATGAAACCGAAACTATCTCTCGTGTAGAGAACCTGTCCCTTATTGTTGAGCGTGTGTACAATATGCCGCAGCAATTAGTCTGGGATGCTTGGACGAAGCCTGAACATGTTTCTCTCTGGTGGGGCTATCGGGGCGTGCCGCTTTATGTTTGCAATGTCGATTTGCGTCAAGGTGGCTCCTACCGGTATGTCCAAAAGGAAGAAGATGGCACCGAATATCCGTTTATTGGGAATTATCTTGAGGTTGACACTCCTAATAGGCTTGTCTATACCCAAATTTTTGACGTCGAACCCTTTAATGAGCATGAGTCAGTGACGTACGATACGTTTGAAGAAATTGAAGAAGAGAAGACAAAACTGACGAGCAGAACGGAATTCAAGTCAGCCGAAGCGCTCCAAGGGGCTTTGGATACGGGAATGGAACAAGGCGCAATTGATTCGATGGAGCGGTTTGCCAAGCATCTTGAAAAAATATAAGAATACATGTTATAAGAAAGGTGGAAACAATGAACCACGAAGTCACTACATTTATCGAAAACCTTGACCAGCCGTGGAAGATTGAAGTCTGCAATCAACTTCGCCAATTGGTCCATAAAGCAATACCGAAAGTGGAAGAACGAATTCAATACAAAAAGCCGCATTTCCTGAAGAACGGTCATTACGCCGCTGTCATCTCACCCTCAAAGGACGCCATAGCTTTTATGATTATGAATGCGGCCGATCTTGAATTTCCGAAAGGTTTTGATGGTCCCGCCGAACGGAAATGGCTCAAAATTCGTGAAGGGGATTTACCTCCGTATGATGTGCTAGCCAAACTGCTTGTTGGGGCATCCGATTCCATCTGATACTCAAGAGTGAAACAACTTTTACATATATAATAATCTTTTTGAGCTTCAACTGTCATATGCATTAATCTTAAAGGGTTAATGCATTTTTTGTTGCAGCTTTACTAAACGGATCGGGCGGTGGCCGGTTTAAGCGGTACAGCCCAAGATCGGGCATCTATACCGCTAATTAGTGGCCGACGTTCCTGCTAAGAACCCCGGGATAAGACATCCGCACGGTCAATTGGCCTCCATTGCCACACATCACACTAGCTCCAACAGCCCGCGTTCCAAACACATTTCTACAGAGAGCGCCTTCACCTGCTTGGTAAACTGAATGTTAATGGTTTCCTGGTCTACACTCGTAATCGTGCCCGTCCCAAATACTCTGTGCTTCACTGTCATGCCAGACCGGAGTGCAGACCTGTCACGAATTGCATTTGGACTGATGACAGCACTATCCTTAGTATTCTCCCTTTTCCCAGCACCGTGCCGCTCCGTGCCTTTGGACTCAATTTTCTTTGACGGATGGACGATATTCCAAACGTCACTGACAAACTGGGATTCCACTTCTTTCGAACCTTCTTTCTTTTGATATGAAATCAGCTCCAAATGCTTTTTTGCCCGGGTCATTCCGACGTAAAATAAGCGGACGGCCTCTTCCATGTCCCCTTTTTTGTCATCAGCCGAAGGTATGACACCGTCGACCAGGTCGATCATGTACACTTTTTCAAACTCCAGGCCCTTTGCGCTGTGGAAGGTGGAAAAGGTGACCGCATTTTCATCCTTCTTGAATTGGGATGTTTTTAATTTCGCCTCCAAATGCTTTAGACGAGCCGCAAACTCTTCCATTGTTTTGAGGTCCTGGGCAATTTCTTCCAGCGTATTTAAAATGCCGAGCAGGTATTCTTTCCGGAATCCCAGGCGTTCACACATCTTTTCCAGGGCTTTTTCATATCCCAGCCGCCCCCTGATAACGTGGATCGCATGCAGCGGCGGCATTCCTTTCATCTGCTGGAAGGTCTCCTTATTTTCAATCAATTTTCCCACCTGATAATCTTTTAATTGGACAAAGTTTATCAGATTATCAAAAACCGACTCATTATTTCGGATCCGCTTTAGGGCCATCATCTGTTTCTTTGTAATATATCCATTAAGCTTCGTATGGATTTTCTCCAAAATATCCGGCCGCTTATCCGAAAACGTCATTCGCATAAAGTTCAATATATCACTGACGACCCAATGGGAGAAAAAACGGTTGTCCGCATCTATCATGAAAAAAGGGATGCCTGCCCTGTCAAATTCGTTTATTAATGATATTGAAGATGAATTGTTCCGATACAAAACTGCAATATCAGACAGATTTCCCTCTTCCCTGATTTCTTTCACCAAATATTTCGCCTGGCGCTTGTAATCTGAAAATTTTTTAAATATAATAGGCTTTGACGAAGAATTTTTTGTGAACATGTTTTTGGCATACCGGTTTTTATTCTGTTTAATAAAAATGTTCGCCGTCTCCACAATTTCCTTGGAGGAGCGGTAATTCTGCTCCATGAATAAAACATCCGCATTCGGATAAGTCTTCTTAAAATTCAACAGATAAGAAGGCTCCGCACCCCGCCAGCTGTAAATCGACTGGTCATCATCCGCCACCACACAAAGATTGCGATGTTCCCTTGCCAGCTTTTCAATTATTTTATGCTGTACCAACGACGTATCCTGGCTTTCATCCGTCAATATGTAATCGTACCTGCTTTGATATTTCTTCAGAAGCTCCTTCTCATTCTCAAAAATATCATTTGCCATTGTCAGCATGTCGTCAAAATCAAGCAGCAGCTTCTGATGCCCCGTCTGCTTGAATTTTTCGTACCTCTGTAAAATTTTCACCGCTTTTGGAACAGTGCATTTGACCGACGGCCAATCTTCCCGGGCAATCATTTTATTTTTAATAAAACTGATATACGTCATAAGCTCTTCCAGTTGATCGTCCGTCATGGTTTCACCGGCAACAGATTCAAACAGCTTCCGCAAAATCAATTTCTTATGCAGGCCATTCTCAGTATTTCCCTCAATAATCTGGTAATCGACCCTTTCTTTGTACAATTGCTCCCGAACCGTTTCATAGGCCAGGCTGTGTATCGTAGAAAAATCCACAGAAGGAAGTCCGGGAAAAAATTGCTTAAAGCGCTCTTTCATATCACTGGCAGAAGCCCGGCTGAAGGTGACAGCTTTTATACGGGCCGGGGAAACGTTCTTCTCCTGGATAAGGTAACCGATCCGCATGATGATGGTTGTTGTTTTTCCCGAACCGGGCGAAGCCAGCAGAAGCAGCGGTCCTTCCGTCTGAAGCACCGCCTTTTTTTGAACCTCATTTAAAATAACACCTGTTTCCGCCTGCATTCGGCAAAAAAATTCATGAGACATTCCGAAAAATCCTTTCAATTACTGTTAACCTCATTATAACCGGAAAAAAAGCACTCAGAAAAGCGCAAGGCGCGCAGCCTTAGGCGACAAGCACAAGACGAATTTTGATGAGGGAGCTTTTCAGCCACCACAGCAATTCGGCTTGATCCTTTCGCCGATGGCGCCTGGAGCTTGACATATCACATCATCATTCCAAATAGACGTTTTGTCCAAACTTATGCTTTTTTTAACAGTGAAAAAAGAGGAGTTCAACATCAACCCCTCCACTCTACAAAGTCACCAAAACCATCATGATGAATAAAATCGCAATATAATTGACTGACACCACAAAATTGATCCGCGCCCATTTATGATCATCTTTTACAAAGAATCCCCAAATTGCAAGCCCGAGCCATGCGAGGTTCATCACGGTCGCAACAGCGATGAATGTTGTACCAAGCGGTCCCAAAAAGAAAGGAAACGGCAATAGGCATGCGACATAAACAAATATTTGGCGCTTTGTCATTTCAAATCCGCGGATGACAGGAAGCATCGCCACTCCCGCCGCTTTGTATTCATCATGTCTTTTCATTGCGATTGCAAAAGTATGCGGCATTTGCCAAATGAACAAAATCATGAAAAGCACAATCGGAACAATGTGGCTGGCAGAACCGACCGCCGCCCAGCCGATCAGCGGTGTAACCGCGCCGGAAATGCTGCCCACTACCGTGTTAAATGTATATTTGCGTTTTGTCCACATCGTGTACATGATCACATACGTGAACCACCCGATAAATGCATAAAGGACGGCTTCCCATGTTGTGAAAGCCAAAAAGACAAATCCAATTATGCTCAATACTATCCCAAGCACTACAGTTGTTTTCGGTGAAATCCTGCCAGTTACGGTTGGACGGATTTGAGTCCTGTCCATGACAGTATCCAAATCAACTTCGTACCAGTTGTTCAGGACAAGCGCACCGGCCATCACGAGCGTGCTCCCGAATATTGTCAGGAAAAACAAATTCAGGTTCATCGCAAATGGGGTATTGGTAAAAACCAATGCAAGCCAGAACCCTGCAAAAACGGGCAGTACATTGGCAATCAGCACAATTCCCTTGAAAAGCGCCATCATATCGGCAAAAAATGCCGTGATCTGTCCGCCTTTTACTTGTCCTCCGTGAGTTTCGGTCTTACTCAGTATCATATTCATTAGTCCCCTTAAAAAGGCAGGGCGCAGCACCCCGCCGATATTCGAGCCATTCAGGCCGTTATTTTTAACGTAGTACTACCATCTGCATCCATTATAATACGAAATTTCTGTTTCGCATAAAAGAACGGATAACTTTCACCAAAATGTTGAATATCCCGTGTCATGCGACTTTTTTACAGAGCAAGAAAGCATAGGATGTTTTAGCTTTAAAATTTTGAACAAAGCCTTTTGTTGTCTAGCTCCAGCGCCTATCGACTAGCAGACTTCGCACCTCCTCCTACGATAAGTCAACATCGGCTCGTTCCTCGCCGTGTTTCCTTTATCTCGTCGGAGGCACTCCAGTCTGTACGTCGATGAGCAAGGCGCTTGCGCTTTTCTTTAAAAATCTAAACATTCCCCTTTACAAAATTCGATAAAAGCCGATAAAAAGGATGAACAGTTCTTTTACCTAAACTAAGTTGGAACGAGGGTCCCGCAAATGGAAAAAATTACATTTATTTATAACAGTTCAATTGTACTCATTTCCATTTTAATCTCAATCTTTGCGTGTGTCACGACGCTTGATCTGCTCAGGAGGGTCCATAAAGCAGAGACTAAAAAGAGCAAAAATCTCTGGCTCGCGGCAAGCGCCTCTATGATGGGCATTGGCATTTGGTCCATGCATTTCACTTCCATACTTTCTCTTGAGACTGGTGCTGAGGTCATATACAATGGGCCGATGACAATGTTTTCGCTTATTGCAGCGATCTTCATATCCTATGCCTCCTTCTATGTCTTCACGTTCAAAGAAGAGATCACTGTTTCAACCCTGGTACCTGCTGCCGTCCTGTTAGGGGCGGGCATTATCGTCATGCACCATATTGGAGTAAAGGCGACCCTTACAAATTTTCACATTGAATATAATTATTTTCTAGTGGCAATGTCGATTGTTTCTGCAGCGGGGTTATCTTTTATTGCAGTCTTTTTGTTCTCAAAGACAATTAAAGAAAGCTTCTCTCTTTATCACATACCTGTTGCTGCCATTTTGTCGTTCGGGGTTTGCATAACCCATTTCATCGGAATGAAGTCAATGACAATCTATGAAACTCATCATGATGCGGGCCTTTTGAGTTCCAAAACATGGGAGTTCTCCATCGGATCAAATTCCGTATTGTTCGGGATTGTTGTACTCAACTTCATCATAGTAGGCTTGATGCATACCCTTTCGCTGAAGGAACGCAGAAATCATGAAGCGAAAATGAATTACATGGCCTATTATGACCAATTGACCGGACTTCCAAACCGGATGAAATTTCAGTGTAATTTAAGGGACGCCATTTTGCGCAGCGAGAAAAACAATCATCAGCTTGCGGTTTTGTTCATCGATTTGGACAGGTTCAGGCTTGTCAATGATACGCTGGGTCACCAGCATGGAGACAGGTTCCTCATCAAAGTAGGTGAAAGATTAGTTGAAAATGTCCCTTCGGAGATACTTATTGCAAGGCACGGCGGGGACGAATTCATTCTTTTGCTGGAAAATACGGATGAATCAAAAGTTAAGAAAGCCGCCGAACAAATCTTAAGCCTTTTTATGAAGCCCTTCATAATTCAAGAAAAAGAATTTTTTACTACAACAAGCATTGGGATCAGTATGTACCCGGATGACGGCAAAGATGTAAGTAGCTTGATGAAAAATGCATACAAAGCGATGCATCTGGCTCAAAAAAACGGATATAACAACTATCAATTTTTCGTACGTGAAGATGACACGGTGCATGACAGAAAGATAAAAATAGAACAGGGATTGAAAAAGGCCCTCCATAATAATGAATTTGAGCTATATTATCAACCGCAGGTACATTTGAAAAGCAGGCGGATTGTCGGGGTGGAAGCATTGCTTCGCTGGAAGCATCCGGAATTGGGGAATATTTCACCTTATGAGTTTATTCCGGTGGCTGAAAATACAGGCATGATCATACCAATCGGAAAATGGGTCATACAGGAGGCATGCAGGCAGATCAAATTATGGCAAAGTGCGGGCATCCGGATCAAAATCGCCGTAAATGTCTCGGCATTGCAATTTGAGGATCATCAATTCATCGAACTTGTCAACGAATCATTAAGCCAAAATTTGCTGCCTCCTAAATACCTGGAGCTTGAAATAACTGAAAGCGTCATGCAGAAGATCAATCAATCCTTTGCCATTATCGGCAAACTGAAAAACATCGGCATTAAAGTATCGATTGATGATTTCGGTACCGGCTATTCATCTTTGAGCGTTCTGAGCAATCTGCCGATTGACGTTATCAAGATCGACAAATCTTTCGTAAGTAAAATGATGACAAACGAAAATACTGCATCTCTAGTAAAAACAATTATAGAAATGGGCAGCAACCTGAACTTCGGCTTGATTGCCGAGGGTATCGAAACGGAAGAACAAGCGGAATTCCTTATGCAAAACGGCTGCCATCTTGGGCAAGGCTATCTTTACAGCCCTCCAATAACAAAAGAGGAAATTGGAAAGTTGCTTAATAAAGAAAACGTCGTTTAATCTTCCAAGAACAGCAAAGAAGCAGCCGGTCCAGCGGATGGCTGCTTCTTTGCGAAAGAGGTCATGATCATTTCACGGATTGTTCTGCCACAATCAGGAATTTGTCCTTCAATGCCTGCTGCAGCGAACTGTATGTATCGATTTTGGAAAAATCCAAACCCAATTGAATGGCGGTTTGGGCGATTTCGGGGCGGATACCGGTGATAGTGGATTTTACGCCAAGCAGATCCAAGGTTTGCGACAACTGATAGATTTGATGGGCAACCATCGTATCAATAATCGACACCCCGGATAAATCGATATACAGACGAGATATATTGATTTCCATACATTTTACCGGAACGCATTCATAAATCTTCTTCGCCCGCCATGTGTCAATGTCGCCGACCAGCGGAAGTACACCGAATTCTTCATTTATTTTAATAACCGGTGCACTTAGCTCGTCGATCAAACTGGACTGTGCTGACAGTTTATTGTTCATTAATAAGTTGTAAGCTTGCGAAAATTCTATGCTCAATTCATCGAATGCCCTATTTATCTTCATTTCCCACTTTAAAAGATTCTCCTGGGTCACCTTTTCTGAATTTAACTCCAGAAAACTTTCTACGAAACGCCAATAAACTTTCCGTGCGTTGCTTAATGCTTCCAAAACTTCAGGGATCGGGGTATTGCTGCTGACCCTGCTTTTGGCTACAAGCCGCACCCACTTTTCCTTATTCTTTTCAAATTCCCTTTTATCTTCCAACAGACTGCTCGTGACAGTCAGATTCGTTAATTGGTTTTGTTCCTTCAAATAGGCTTCCGTTTCTTTGTCTGCGTCAACAGAGTAAATGGAACCATGCTCTTTTCTTCTTTGAGTAAGCCACTCGTTTGAAATACTTTCTATCCGATCAACAAGATAGCCATAGAGCTCCATATCCAAATCGCTCATTATTTCACCCCATGTTATAATTCCTTTTATTGGAATTATAACATAAAGGCTTTGCGAAAACCCCTCATTTTAAAGTACACGAATATCCATAAAATTTATGCTTTCCTTTGGATAAAGGATTCCATTCCGAGTAATTATTCCCGCATTTTACAAGGGCGCCCGGCTATTTAAACCATCCTTTTTCCTTGAACCGGGAGATGGCTTCAATCCTGTTGCCGACGTTCAGTTTTTCGAGGATGGAAGATATATAGTTTCGGATAGTGCCCGGTGTCAAATAAAGTTCCTTTGCAATCTCCTTTGTCGTTTTCCCCTCGGCAACAAGGCGGAGAACTTCACTTTCACGTTCTGTCAGCGGGTTTTCCATATAATCATCGTCCCCGTAGGCGATATCCACAAGCTCAGGGGCGTACATACGACGCCCGTCCATAATTAGGCGGACCGCTGAAACGAGTTCTTCAATCGGGCTGTCCTTCAGTAGATAGCCCCGGACTCCGGCTTTTCGGGCGCGTTCAAAATAGCCTGCCCTTGCAAAAGTGGTCAGGATGATAATTTTACAGGAAAAGCCTTTTAATTCCTGCGCTGCTTCAAGTCCCGTTTTTACCGGCATTTCAATATCCATGATGCAAATATCGGGTTCAAGGTCTTTAACAAGCCTGACCGCCTCTTCCCCGTTCCTCGCTTGCCCGACAACTTCCATGTCTTCTTCCATATTCAGTAAGGAGCCAAGGGCGCCGAGCATCATCCCTTGATCTTCCGCGATGACAATACGAATCATATCAATCAACCTCCTTCATGATATGTGTCAAAACTACAGGTACGCGGATTGTCAGCTTTGTCCCTTCTTCACCTTCGACGTGGAGGCTGCCATTTACAAATTCCAGCCTCTCTCTCATTCCCCTCAACCCGCTGCCGGGTTCCAACTTTCCTTCCCTGACAATTCCGATTCCGTTATCTTCGACAGAGAGGACATATTCGTTTGGCAATTGTTCGAATGTGATCCGGCACGCTGTTCCCCGGCTGTGTTTGACCACATTCGTTACCGCTTCCTTCAGGCACATGCTCAAAACACTTTCAATAATTGCCGGTATTTGTCCAAAAGAAGGATTGCCCTCAATGATTAATTCCATTTCTGCCGCTTGGAGCATCTGTTTCGCCCTGACCAGCTCATTTTCCAGCTTCGCCGCCCGAATATCGGCAACGAGCTCCCGAACCTCACGCAATGCTGTGCTGGCGGTCTGCCTGATATCTTGGAGTTCTTTTTCGGCAGTCTTGGGATCCCGGAAAATCAGCTTTCCCGCCAAATCGCTTTTCAAGCCGATCAATGATAGTTTTTGCCCAAGGATATCGTGCAAATCCCTTGAAATCCGCTCCCGCTCTTCTAGAACAACCAATTCCGAAATCCGTTCATTCGCATGCTCGAGCTGCCCCTCCAAATTGATCTGCTTATTCCTGTAATACAAATTGAAGGGCAGAAGTACCGTTCCAAGAACAGATGCGAGAATAAAATGGATTTGCGGAAGGAACAAATCGATTTCTATAAAAAATCCCGCTACGATCGCACCCACAGTAAACGCAATATGCAGTCCGTAAATGATATAGAATCCGGCAGGATTTCGGATGTTCCCTATAAAAAATGCTGTAAAAATAGCCAGATATACATAGCCGAACAATAAGGTCATGACAATATTAATGACAATTTCAAAACTGACCCACATATACACAAGACCATTTTTTGCCTTATATGAGAACATATACGACAAAAAATATAGCAACATCAATGTTATCCCGATTAAGATTTCCAAAGGCGACGACGACCTGAAAATGAAAAAGAAAGGCAATAGGCAAAAAATGATCCATACATAAATACTCAGCCATTTATTTCTTGGAAAAATGCTGAACCAGCTATCCACGCCAGATGTTCACCCCTGTCTGTTGGACATATTATATCATTAGAAAAGCGCAAGCGCCTTGCCCATCGACGTACAGACTGGAGTGCCTCCGACGAGATAA
>NZ_VEKZ01000199.1:0-256 GCF_007681465.1 Siminovitchia fortis | reverse complement strand
AAGCTCTTCAGCGCCGATGGTAGTGAGGGGCTTCCCCTTGTGAGAGCAGGACGCCGCCGGGCAGCTCATCTTTAACACTCTGATTTGCTACGTGTTCCTTTAAAATTGGGAGGGCAAGGAAGCGATTGAGAGAGGGAAGGCATGCTAAGAGCGCGACATCCTGTCGCAACGCATGCACTTGTACATCCTGTACTTCGGAGGATTAGCTCAGCTGGGAGAGCACCTGCCTTACAAGCAGGGGGTCGGCGGTTCGAAC
>NZ_VEKZ01000198.1:0-256 GCF_007681465.1 Siminovitchia fortis | reverse complement strand
GACCTCATATAGTTTTTTCTCCAGTGTAATGGTCCCATCCAGCTTCACTTTTCGCTCCGCCCGTTTTAAAAAGATTGAATCCAAGAAGGAAAGGTCCTCCAAAAATGTCACATGATCCAATTGGGAGAGGAATACTTCGTGCGGTGTTTTTTCGTCCAATGAGGCGTGTGGCCTCCGGTGATAGTCTTCCTCCAGCCACTGCCAGAAACGCTCATTCAGCTCCTCCAAAGAATGAACAGGATCATTTTTTAACAGG
>NZ_VEKZ01000197.1:0-268 GCF_007681465.1 Siminovitchia fortis | reverse complement strand
GCCGATGATTTTGGCGGTCTGCAGCATCTCAACAACGAGGATCGCCGACAAAAGCGGCGTCTCCTTGAACAGCACGATCAGATAGTTCCCCAGCATCGGGATGACCGGCGGGATTGCCTGCGGCAAAATGACCTTCATCCATGTGTGCGCCCTGGAGAAGTTCAGCGCTGTGGCTGCCTCCCACTGGCTTTTCGGGATCGACTCGATCCCCGAGCGGTAAATCTCCGATACATATGTGCTGTAATGGATGCCCAGCCCCAAGGCTCCT
>NZ_VEKZ01000196.1:0-278 GCF_007681465.1 Siminovitchia fortis | reverse complement strand
ACTAAAGCCTAATTTTTCACTTATAACACCGAGAAATTAGACTTTTTATATTTTGATTTCCTTAACGTTGTAAATCCGCACTTTCCTGACGCTACCCCTATAATAATTAGAAAACGCTACTGCATTTTTTTAGGAAAGAACGGTATGGAACTTTCTTTATTATAAAGAAGGTTCTTTTTTTGTTTCACTTTCAAACGCCAAACGGCTGGCTTCTAAACGGATTAACCCCCGAATTTTGGACATAGTTACTCTTAATCTATCTTTTTCTTAAAATAGCT
>NZ_VEKZ01000195.1:0-280 GCF_007681465.1 Siminovitchia fortis | reverse complement strand
GGTGTGGACGTGTGGCGACACATGGAGCTGACGGATACTAATCGATCGAGGACTTAATCTAAATTAGGAAGCGCAGGGCGCCCGTTTAGCCCCGACAAGCACAAGACAGCTTGCGAGGAGGCAGCTTTTCAGCCACCACAGCAAGATGGCTTGTGACCTCGAGGGGCTGGGTGCCCGGAGCTGGACTGAATAAAGCATGAAATGATCCTCGGTATAATCTTCTCTTATCTGGTTTTGAGGGAATGAAAAATTTCTCTTGAAAAATACATAAAACACAGTA
>NZ_VEKZ01000194.1:0-282 GCF_007681465.1 Siminovitchia fortis | reverse complement strand
AGCATATGATGTCAGTAAAACCGGTGCAGAGCGCATCGTCAATAATATGGGAAAACACTTCCTCGGCAAAAAACCGAAACACGAAAAGCACAAACAAAAGGTGCATTTAGACTCCCATGTCGTGCAAAAAATTGCACTCCATGTCTGGGAATCGATCGAAGACTATCTTTTCAATCCAAAAACAAAAAAGGTGCGCTTCAAAAAGTTCGGCGAATACAATACGCTGGAAGGCAAAACCAATAAATCAGGGATCAGATACAAAAACGGTTTTGTGGAGTGGAA
>NZ_VEKZ01000193.1:0-292 GCF_007681465.1 Siminovitchia fortis | reverse complement strand
CGGAATCCAGATCGAAGCGATTGGTAATTAATCGTAAAGTGTTTCCCTTTGTATCCACTACTTCGAGAAGGCGGAACACATTCTCTGTACGATTTTGAGTTGAACCAATGTATACCATTTTATCGGATAAAACAGTAGAATCTTCGGGCACAGCAAAAGTCTCTACTTCACGAATGACGGCGTTTTTCTTCAGTCTTGACACGAAGAAATAGCCCTCATCGGTCATTCGATCAAATCGTTCGTAGTCAACATATCCACGATCAAACACATACATGGCATCCTTATCGTCTAC
>NZ_VEKZ01000192.1:0-299 GCF_007681465.1 Siminovitchia fortis | reverse complement strand
GTGCGTCGGAGCCGATGTTGACTTATCGTAGGAAAGCTACTACTTGAAATGGCCTCGTGTGATACTTCCTCGAGTTGGCGTCGTGCAGCTTTGCTATGATGTTCGCCAAACATCCTCGAATAAGTTACGCCGCAGGAGCACACCAGGTGCGAAGTCTGCTAGTCGATAGGCGCTAGAGCTAGACAACAAAAGGCTTTGTTCAAAATTTTAAAGCTAAAACATCTTATACTTTCTTGCACTAGCGTTGCATTAATTAATTCATATGGTTCAAAATACTGGGAATGTTCAAAAGTAAATTG
>NZ_VEKZ01000191.1:0-308 GCF_007681465.1 Siminovitchia fortis | reverse complement strand
TGGATGTATATCCAAACAAGGCAATTCCAATTTAAGAAGAGCCGTCTATACCGCTGGACGTTGTCTATCCGCACATAATGAAGCTTTAAAGCCCTTTTATACCAGATTAAAGGAGAAAGGTAAAAAAGCTCGCAAAATCTATATTGCAATGGGGAATAAGTTTATAAAAATTGCGTTTGCAATGTTAAAAAATCAGCAACCTTTTGAATGGAATCACTCTGATTTCAATTATGAAAAGGAAATCTTGAAAAAATTATCACAACCTTTAGCAGCATAAAACACAGTATAAATATAGTAGGCACTCTTCT
>NZ_VEKZ01000190.1:0-309 GCF_007681465.1 Siminovitchia fortis | reverse complement strand
GTGTGCAATGACGCAAAAATAAACGCACAGGAAATCAGCGACCTCTACCGGACACGGTGGCAGATTGAATTGTTTTTCAAATGGGTAAAGCAGCACCTGGTCTTGAAAAGACTCTATGGACAAAGCAAAAATGCCGTTTACAACCAAATCTACATAGCCATGATCACCTACTGCTTAAACCTGTTATTGAAACATAAAACAGGATATAAAGGCACTTTACTGGAAATGAAAAACTGGGTCAGTGATCTGTGGGACCAAAAGATTGAAGCCTTTATAGCAGAGATATTCAAGGAACCGGAACGAACTTCT
>NZ_VEKZ01000018.1:0-65553 GCF_007681465.1 Siminovitchia fortis | reverse complement strand
GAAAAAGTTAATTTGAATGAGGGAAAGTGCTCGTAGTTGTATCTATGAAACCGGCTATCTCTCTTGGCGGTTTATTTCATTTATTACGCTTAAGGGAGTCAGAGTCCTTTCGGAACCGGAGATGGGTGAGCCGGTTATTGAGTAGAAGATCGGGTGAGAAGATCAACGGGTGACAATTGAGGGAAAATGCTTAATTTACAACAGTCGCCTAATTGGGGATTATATTCTATTACTGATCCTTAACGCTAGAATTAATTCTATAAGTAGGAAACCACTCAATGGGTGGTTTCCCTTAGATCTACTTCCGAAAATATTAATTTGAGGAGGCGGCTATCATTTCATTCATTACTTTATCCATTTCTGTTACTAATCTGAAACCACCATCAACGATTATCGATATACCTGTAAGAAAGCTACTGTCTGGCGAAGCGAGAAAACAAGCAGCTTCTGCAACGTCTCCCGGAGAGCCTACTTTCCCGAGAGGTGTTGATGCTGCAATCCGTTCTTCGGCCACTTCTAAAATGCCGCCTGTCAATGTTGAACGAATAATACCAGGTTTTAAAGCATTAACAGTAATATTATAAGAAGCGAGATCCTTTGCACTAGTTTCCGTAAGACCCAAAAGGGCATATTTTGCGGCAGCATAGTGGGCAAATCCTTGCAGGGATGTTTCAGAAGCCAACGATGACATATTGATGATTCGCCCATAATTATGCATTTTCATATACTTTGCTGCGGCTTTTAAACAATAAAACGATCCATTGACATGAATGTCGAGCAAGTCCTTCCAGTCTTCATTACCCATCAAATCCACTGGGGCAGGGTTTCCGGATATGCCTGCGTTGTTAATAAGAATGTCAATCCGCCCTGAGCTTTTATAAATATGATCCAAAGTAGAAATAACTTGGTCTGCATCCCGAACATCCAATTGCAGAAACTCCGCTTTACCACCAGATTCATGAATTTCTTGAACCGTTTTTTTGCCTCCATCTTCCTGCACATCTGTAGCCCACACATAGGCGCCCTCAAGGCTTAGCTTTTTAGAAATAGCTTTACCAATACCGCTTCCTGCACCTGTTACTATCGCAGTTTGCCCATCCAACTTTTTCATACATACCTCTCCTCCCATAATATGATGATGCTTACATATTATAGATTGAGAGTCTTACTGTGACCTTACTATATATACATCCTTTAGGAGATTATCCATCTTATTGCTTATATCAATTCCCACTTCATTTTTCAAAACTTCGATGGCTTTGTCGGCTATTATCCGTGCCTTTCGCACTTCGCCGAGGACTTTTAATACCTTAATATACCTTACGTAATATTTTTCTTCATACGAATCCAGCTTAATCATAGTTTCTAGAATTCTAGCGGCATCCTGTAGTTTTCTATTTCTCTCACATTCTGCAAGCCACTTTGAAAGTGTGGAGAGATATTGATTTCGAATATCTTCACGTTTTTCTATAAGCCATTCTTCATATAAATATTCTTTTAACAGCTCACCTTTATAAACCGAGACGGTTTCTGAAAAAACTTTAGGGCTATACGATTTGTTTAATAAATATTGAAGCCGTTCAAGATCTATATCTACTTTATCAAACTCAAAATAGTAATGTGATCCATCGTAGGGGATGAATGTTGAACTTCGGCCTTTGACCAAATCTGGTTCTAAAAACTTTCTTAAAACCGAGAGGGCGACGTATAGCTGATTTGTTGCAGCTTCTTCAGTTTCATCGGGAAATAATAATCCAATCAGTTCATCCGAGGACCACCTTCTTTTGCCGCTGGATGCAAGAAGCAGCAATAATCTTAGGCTTGATTTTCGTTTAATATGAGTTTTTTCTCCATTGATAAAAATTGAAAGGGGGCCTAATAGTTGAATCTTTAATGATGGGTGCCTTTCAATTTCTCCAGCTTCATATCCCTTTATCCATGTATAACCTGATTTTCGGATTATGTTTCTTAATTTTTTGTCGAGATGTGTTGCATCATCATACTTTTGCTGGTCACACAAAATGGTGACTAGTCTCTTTTGGACAAGACAGGACATATATTGAAATCCGCTGAAACTTTCCTTGGACTTTTCTAACATCTGTTCGGCTTCCTTTAATTGCCCCGCGGCTCTTAAGCACATGGCTATTTCTGCTTTAGCCCATCCCATATCTCCGGCAATATTAAAAAGACGTGCATTTTCAAGGGCCCGGCCAGCCCAATCAAGCGCCTTTTTTATGTCTCCGCGTTTTCTGAAATATCGACTCATCGTACACATGGGATAAATGATTGATGCCTCATCACATTCTCTTGATACATCCAATGATTGTTCAGCGAGCCTTCTGGCCGTATCAAGATTACCTTCATCAAGAAGAAGTTCGGACATATTCCAAAGCGCATGCATCTGAACTTGTTTAAATCCCCTCGTTTCAGCAGTAGCAAGTGCCTGGCGTGACAGCTTTAAGGATGTATCGTTTTCTCTGATAAAGCGGTACATTTGAGCTAGTAAGCTTGTGTTAAGGGCAATCATGGGCACGTTATCGGTACTTTTTGCTGTTTCAAGGCTTGTCTTATAATAATTTATTGATTTAATTAAATCTCCTTGATAAAAATTTATAGTTGCCAATCTATGGCAAACATCTGTATAAGCAAGTAAATCTTTTTCTTTGTAATACAATGCAATATTCTCTAAATGCTCCAAAAGCGAAGCGGTCAAGCTTACTGGCAAACATCTGAATAAGAAGAAGCTTAGCCTGTATAAATGAAGTGCCGGTGAAAATTGTTCCAGCCATCCATCCAGTATCAGGAGAAATTCTTTCGGCTCGTAGCGTTCTGCCATATCCCCGATAAACTCTATTACCAATTGATCCTCGTTGGCCGCGAATGCATGTGACAAAGCTTCAATAAACCGGAACTTCTTTCTATAAAAAAGCGCAATTTCACAATTGCGGGCTCTTATTGTCTTTGAGCCAATCTTTTTTTGCGCCAAGTCATAAAAAAACTTTCTAAACAGCCTAGTAAGTTTCAATTGGCCTTCATTCTCCGAAAAAAATAATTGTATGTGTTCAACGTCATTTAAATAGTCGGAAACTGGTGTGTCTACAAAATATTCCTGTAGTAGCTCTTTATCCAGTTTGCAAAATAGAGAAATGTTTAACATAAAAGCTAATAGATGTTCCGGGAGTTTATTTACAATTTCAGTAAACAGATACTGAACGAGATCCTTGTTTGTGTAAAAAGAATCTACATGACATTTGAAATGATAGTAAGAGTTCACATCTGGCGGTTCATTGCAGAAAAATGCTATGCCTGCGGGCCATCCATCAAATAAAGTAAAAATATAATGAGTAAAATTACCTGGAATTTTGGTATGAAGAGATTCTTTTAACATCTCTTCGGTTTCCTTCCGGGTAAAAGCAAGCATTTCTTTATTGATTATTAACCCGGTGCCTTGCAGTTTCCATCGGCTGGCAGGAAAGCCTTCTAGATTTTTCCTGCCGGATAATACGAGGGTCTTCGTAGGGGGGAGCTTTTCAATCCAAGAGACCAGTTTTAAAGTTTCTTGCGAATCCAATTGAATTTGTTCAGTCTGATCAATTACGATCCAAGAAGGTCTCTTATTTGGACAAAAAGGCAGCAAATTCATGAGCTGATCAAAGGTAAATACGGGTTCCGTAAGAGTGATCCAATTGCCTAAGAGGTCAGGAAACTGGTGAAAAAAAGATTTAAGCAAGGTAGTTTTTCCATAGCCGGCACCAGCTGTAAGCATAACGATCCGCTTGGAAGGGCGTGTTAAAAGCAGAGAATACAACCGTTTTCTTGGAATCAAGTGTTCATCCGGGTAAAGTTTGGCGGGAAATTGGTCCAATATCCTCACCTCTCAATTTTGGAATTTTCAAATATGATATCATATTAATTCTTTTTACTCAATTCTGTAAGGTGAGAGTAAGGTTGATACTTTATGATAAATGTGGATTTAAAAAAAGGAGGAAAATATATGACAAACCAAATTAAAAGATTCACTCCCGACTTTTGGATGAAAAGCCCAGGGAACAGTCCTAAAGGAGAGCGCAGGGATTTTATCAATCCCGATTGGATACCTTGGACGGATTGGCTCATGCCAGGTACTTATTTTAAGCTTTTCATGTGTGATCTAGTGTCAGGCAACTTTACAATGCTTTTAAAAGTTGATCCTGGAGTCAAAGCTGCTGTTCACTGGCATCTTCATAACACAGAAGCTTTTATTCTTGAAGGCGGTTTTTATTATGAAGAAGAAGGGGACGATAAGGGATATAAAAACTATTATACATGTGAAGCGGCCGGAAATGTCCATGAACCATTCACTACACCGGAAGGATGTACAATGTTTGCGGTATCCCACGGGCCAATCGGGGGCTATGATGACGACGGTAATCTTGTTGTGATGGCTGATGCACGTTTGCATTATTATATGGCCAAAGAAAACAATGCTATTGACTATACGACGGTGGTTGATTATACGTTCGGCACTACGGACTTGCAAGAAGAAAGAAAATAGTTATAGTTTTGGACAGAGCATGTTGCGAAGGTTGATATGGTATTTCTTCGTAGCATGCTCTTTTAGTTCCTATCCGTCCCACCTACCAAAGCAGCAATGTAATAAAATATCCGAACGTAGTGATGAAGCCGCCCAGCGATCCTCCCTCTTTTCAAATGCTTCCAGAGGCAAGCACGCTCATAACGGCTTTTACAACGGCAGATGCATCGCCTAGAAATAAGTACTCCTATTAAACGAATTTTTCACGATATTTCTACTCTTCATTTAAATAAGCTAATCTAAAGCGCCAGCAACGAACTCCAATTATTGTCATTCACCCTTTGAAAGCGGTACAATGAGAGACGTGTAAACGATTCAGAATATACTGCAGCAGAGGAGGAACCGGCAATGAAACCGAAAGTTTACGTGTCCCAGCCAATATGCCAGGAAGCAAGAGATTATTTGGCACAGTATTGTGATTTTAAGGTATGGGAGCAGGGGGAACCAATTAAAAGGGAGGAACTTTTAAAGAAAATTGCGGATGTGGATGGGTTGATCACATCTGGAAGAAGAATCACGGAAAACCTGTTGAATCACGCGCCCAAACTGAAAGTGGTCAGCAATTTGTCCGTGGGATACAATAACTTTGACCTCGAAGTGATGAAAAAGCGGAATGTGATTGGAACCAATACACCGGGGGTATTGGATGAAACGGTAGCAGACCTTGCTTTTGGGCTTATTTTGGCTTCAGCGAGACGGATAGCAGAATTGGACCAATTTGTAAAAGCGGGCAAATGGGATCAGGCTTCAGGCGATGAACCGTTCATAGGAATGGATGTACATAGTGCAACGCTCGGCATTATCGGCATGGGCAGAATCGGTGAGGCGATTGCAAGGAGGGGGAAGCTTGGATTTAATATGGATGTCCTTTACTACAACCGGAATCGTAAGCCCGAAGCGGAGGAAGAGCTGGGAGTGGAGTACAGGGACTTGGAGTCACTTTTAAAACAATCCGATTTTGTGTTGTTGATGACGCCGCTTACTCCGGAAACAGAGGGGATGATCGGTGAGAAAGAGTTCAAGCTCATGAAAAAGTCAGCCATTTTCATCAATGTGTCGCGCGGCCAGACAATTGACGAGCAGGCTCTTATTCAGGCGCTTGAAAATAAGGAAATTCATGGCGCTGCCTTGGATGTATTCGAGCAGGAGCCGGTAAACAAGGATAATCCGCTTTTAAAAATGCCGAATGTGGTGACAACTCCACACATTGGGTCGGCCACCAGGAAAACTACTGATGCCATGGCCATGAAGGCGGCTAAAAACATGGTGGCTGCATTAACAGGGGAAGAGCCAGAAAATCGGGTGGTATAACGGGAGTGAGAGCAGGATCCAAACAAAAGGATACCCTGCTCTTTCTATTTTACCTGGACATTATGGGTCGGGATAAATTACGAATTCGGCTCCTTTGAAGGAAAGTGCGAATCCCCAAGTTGAACCAGTTTACCGTTAGTAGGGATTTTGATACGATAGAAGCGGATAAATTCATTTCAAATTTTCAGTGATCTTTTATAATATTCCAATTCTATTATAAGTGGGTGATGTTTTTGGATATTGTCTACAAACCAAATATGAGTTTGAAAGATTTTTTTAAACAAAATAAAGACTCGTTTGAAGAAAGATTGTTACAAGAAGCTGTAACTGTACGCGATAAAATAGAAGAGATACGGATAATCGGAAATATTAATCTATTGGATAATGCACATAAACTTGTCATGTATGTAATAGAGGAACGTGAAAAGGAGATGGTAGACTTTGCCACCCAGGAAGGGAAGGCCTGGGCCATGCATTCTTTGACACTGGCTTTCAAATTGGAATGGGTGCAGGCGATTCGGCGGACACTGTGGGCTTTTCTCCACTTTTATGACAGCAAAAGCGGAGAAGTCGATCATGTAGAGAGGTTTTACCCCCTGGAAAAATCCATCAACCAGGGAGTTGATCAGTTTCTGAACACCTTCTTCCTCAGCTATTCCAAGTATAAAGATGAATTGATTGAAGCTCAAAGAGAGATCGTTGAAAATCTTTCCGTACCGATCATACCGATTAATTCAACTATCTGCGTTCTTCCTTTAATTGGTGAAATTGATGAGTCAAGGGCCTTAAGAATAGAAGAGAAGGCGTTGAAGGAAATTTCCAAGCTGAGAATTCGGACATTGATAGTGGATTTGTCGGGAGTCGCCAATATGGAGCCGGAGGTCATTGACCGGTTCTTAAAAATTATCGATGGCATCAAATTGATGGGATGTGAAGCCGTTCTGACAGGCCTTCACCCGATCATTGTGAGAAAAATGATCAATCTCGGCGTTTCTTTCGGAGACAGAGCCATCATGAAAGGGACTTTGCAGCTGGCGTTAAAAGATTATTTGACTGAATGAAATAAGCTGCCGTTCATTGAAACGGCAGCTTTCCTTAACAGTAAAGAAAGCATTCCTTGATAAGAGTTTTTTTCAAAGAAGCCTTTCTTTGTCCAGCTCCAGCGCCCAGCGACTAGCAAACTTCACACTCCTCCACTACGATAAGTCAACATCGGCTCGTACCTCGCCGTGTTTCCTTTATCTCATTGCGGAGTGCTCCAGTTTGTACGTCGCTAAACGGGCGCTTGCGCTTTTCCTAGGATATAAGCCGGTCAAAGCGGATTCGCTTGTTCAAGTAATAGACAACAGGGGCGCCCGCAGCCATGACAACAAATTCGCCGACAGCTACCGTAAACCATGTGAGGAAAAACGGAAAACCAAGAGCCAATTTTAACTCGAAGGCAATGATGAACATTGTAAAAGTGAAAACGATGGTATTAAAAACCATTCTTGGCCAAATATTTTTAATGAACTTGGCTGAGGCGATTGTGATCAAAAGGGCGATTCCCGACTGGGCTACGCCAAAAACAAGGTCATATACGCCAAGCGGCGAAAAAAGTAAATTCGTTAAAAATACCCCGATGACAATTCCGAAAATGTATTTTTTGTTAAAGACAACCAAATGGTTGAACATTTCCGAAACCCGGAACTGAATATTTGTGAAGCCGAATGGCTGCACAAAAAAAGAAACGGCAATATACAATGCTGCTAAAATGCCGTTTACAGCAAGCGTTCTGATCTTCATGATGAATCTCTCCCTAGTTTTTTTTCGTGGGATGGTCTCGAACCACGTCTTACCTAGCCTATCATACCAGTGTTTGCATACGTTTGTAAAACATGTGCAAAATGTTTTACATTGCTTTAATTTTTTCATCTTGTTTTCGAATTATTATAGGATGATATCAGAGTTGCAATTTGGAGGTTTTCCATAATGAAAAACTTGAAAGACTGGAAAGATCCAGCAATATTACTCTCATCAATTGGGATTTCAAGTATTGGAGACTTCATTTATCTGGTTTCAATTAACATTATTGTGTATCAACTTACGGGATCTGCAGCAGCAGTAGCTGGACTATGGATAATCGGACCATTAACAAATATTGTAACGAAGTTTTGGACAGGAAGCTTTATTGATTATCGAAGCAAGAGAAGAGTAATGATCGTAACGTATATACTGAGAGCTGTGTTCATTTGCTTAATTCCATTCTCACCAAACATGACAGTGATCTATGTGATTCTTATTGTTTTGAGTGCCGCAAAAGCGTTTTTTAATCCGTCATCAATGACCTATGTTGCCATTCTTGTTCCAAAAGAAAAAAGAAAGCGTTTTAATTCAATTCGTTCATTTGCGGATTCTGGAGCGTTTATCATCGGGCCTGCAATTGGGGGATCGCTAATCCTATTAACTTCCATCGAAGCTACGCTATGGATGAATGCAATATTCTTTGTAATCTCAGCCATAATGTTATTATTTCTTCCTGAAAAAGAAAACATTGATAAAGAAACGATTCCAGTATTAACTTTTTCACAAGTGATTAGTGACTTTACGGTTGTACAAAAGTTCATTTCCAGCAATAAATATGTGTCTTTTATTTACCTTGGTTTCATTATGATCATGATTTTTTCATTTGCCATGGATGCGCAAGAAGTAGTTTTCACACAACAAGTGATCGGTCTTTCTGAATTTGATTACAGCTTATTAATTAGTATTACAGGAATCGGATCTGTTATGGGCGCTGCTTTATTGTCGTTATTTTCAAATAAGCTATCGCTTCGTTATATGATTGTGATCGGTCTGAATATGATGACGGTTGGTTATCTAATTTACGCATTTTCTTGGTCTTTTACATCGATTGTAGTCGGATTTGTCCTCTTGGGGTTCTTTAATACATTCCTAAACGCAGGGATCATGACCTTCTACCAAAACAATGTACCTGTAGATGTGATGGGAAGAGTAACTAGCATTTTTCAACTTATCCAAAGTGCAGTTCAAGTTGTATTTATTCTGGCGATTGGTATTACAGCAGATCTGGTTTCCTTGCGGCTAACCATTGTTGTTTTGGCACTTTTCATGTTGATATCGGCTATAATATTTTCAATTTCCGTATTGGGTGCAAATAAAAAATCATTTTATCGTGAAGACGAGAATAATGAGGAATTAAATATAACAATAAAATAAAACTCTTGAACTACTCTAATTAAAGAATTTGGCTGTTTTTTTGACAAAACGACCAATTTTACATTTTAATTGTGCAAAATATGCCAAAGAAACTTCAATTCATAGTTGACTTATATGAATTATATGTTTTAATGTATGTATAAGATATAGATCGGATTAAGTTCATCAATGAGAGGAGAGAAGACGGTTGAGCCAATTAACACAGCCAGTTGAAAACAGGCGGAAAGAATTGATTGATAAACTTGTAATTATGGGAGTATACAAGCATGGGGAAAAACATCTTTTTGAATTATCATTAAGGGAATTAGAGTATAAATATCGCAGAGTTAAATCAAACTGCCATCCACATAGTCAAACGGGCTCCATTCGTTGGGTGGGAAAAAAGATTAACGTATAGTGAGTGTGTTTTTGTTGAGCGCCCAGCATGGGCGCTCAACAAAAAAAGGGGCTGTCCAGAAAGTCATTTTTTTGACTTTTGGACACCCCTTTTCATGTTCTAAAAACCTTGATATATCAACATTTTTAATTATTGAGTATTAGGGGATTTCCACTTTTCGGACAGCCCCTTTTCTAATTAAGTGTGATTTCCAAACGGATGCCCGTTTTACATTATGAAACGTTCTTGTCTTTCTCTTTTGTTTTTTCATACCCATTTACCCAGAAATCAGCATTCTTAATTCCATATTTAGACGAATTGAATTCTGGATCTTTACCTTGCTTGAGCTGCTCTTCGTAATCCTTTAAAGCAATATTCGCTGGTTTAAATAACAATAGAATCGCGATTAAGTTCAGCCATACCATAATTCCGAGTCCGATATCGGCCATTGCCCATGCTGTTGTTGCGGTTTTTACTGCCCCATAGAAAATGGCAGCCAAAAAGATGATTTTAATGGCAACAAAAGCAAAGCCCCTGATTTTACCACGTAACAAGTATGCAAGGTTTGTTTCTGAAATGTAGTAATAAGCATAAATGGTTGTAAAGGCAAATAAGAATATGGCAATGGCAACAAATCCCGAACCGAATCCCGGGAGGAGCGTATCAACGGCCGCTTGGGTGTAACCGGCTCCCGGTTCGACTCCTGCAATGTTTTCAGTTATGAGTTCACCGGTTTTTTCATTTATGACATTGTATTGATTTGTAAACAAAATCATCAATGCAGTCGCTGTAACAACCAAGAATACATCCAAATAAATGGAAAACGCCTGTACAAGCCCTTGCTTTGCCGGATGGGATACCTCGGCAGCTCCTGCATGGTGAGCACCGGTACCCTGTCCGGCTTCATTCGCATAAAGACCGCGTTTTACTCCCCACATAACGGCTGAGCCAATAATGCCGCCAAACAATTCTTCAGATCCAAAAGCGCTTTTAAAAATGAGCCCAAATACCGCCGGAATATTTTCAAAATTAATCATTATGATTGCGAGTGCAATTAACACATAACCGGCTGCCATAAAAGGAACGATAATTTCAGCAGTTCTGGCGATACGCTTAACACCGCCAAATATAGTAAAACCAACAAGCGCAATAACGATTAAACCAGTGATGGTATGGTTAACGCCAAAAGCATTATGAACGCTGTCTGCAATTGCATTAGCCTGTATCCCCGGCATTAAAACAGCCATAGCGAGCAGTGTTGCCACCGCGAAAACAACAGCAAACCATTTCCAGCCAAGCCCCTTTTCTATATAGAAGGCAGGACCACCCCGATACTGTCCATCCTGCTTTTCCTTATAGATTTGAGCAAGAGTCGACTCCACATAAGCCGAGGCTGCGCCGATAAAGGTTATGACCCACATCCAAAATACGGCACCTGGCCCTCCGTAAGCAATACCTGTTGCGGTTCCTGCGATATTTCCTACTCCGATACAGCCCGATAAAGACATTGCCAATGCCTGGAACGAAGAAACCCCCGCATCGGAACCCTTCCCTGAGAATATTAGTTTAACCATTTCCTTAAAGTGACGAATCTGCATGAATCTGGTGCGGAAACTAAAATATAAACCGCAAAAAACGATGAATGCAACCAATACAGGGCTCCACAGCCACCCGTTAACGGTATTTACAATTTGATCTAACACAAAAATCCCCCTTTTAAAGTTTATCTATTAGACGAATTTTAATAGAGACAAATTTCTGCAAGAATCAAATAATATTACTTGACTCTTGCAGTTTTTGGAAAGCGCCCCTAAAAAAGGCCGAACTAAAGAATGTTCTGTACTCTACACAATTTTTAGACGAATTTCGATATGACAGCTTTTTGCAAAATCAAGTAATATTACTATATTAGTATACACGCAAGCGCTTACAGTAGAATTATATATCGGTTAAAAAAATAAAACAATACTTATTGCAAATGCTTGTATTTTTTAATTTTATAGAGACATGTTCAAAAAAACTCTTATTCTTCATTAAAATATAGGACGTCCTGCTATAATTTTCGTTTGGATTGGAGGATAACAATGGGGAAATCAATTATTTCTGATCGATTTATAAACTCCTTTACAATTAAAGAATGCAAACAAGTGCTGGGCTACAACTATTTTGGGATAAGAATTGTTACTCTTATGGAACTGGCGAGACTTACGGGAACCACAACTCGGATGTACATATAAAATCCGTAATAAAAGGTGAAAGGTTCCCATTTTTATTACGAACAGCCCTTCCCAATTCGGGAAAGGGCTGTTCGTATATCAAATTTTATCCAATGCGTCCCCGCGCATCAACTTCTCGAATTCTTCCATGTCTTTATTTTTTGTTTTGGACAGTTGGAAAGGATTTTGCTCCCTTGCTTCATTATCGATGAATACGCCACTTTGCGGACTTTCCGTTGCCGTCGGGTCGTTGATCACACTTTCATATTTTCCGTCGGAGTGGGGAGTGGCGTTTGAATGAATATCTTCGGTTTTTCTTGGCACAAAATCATCTCCTTTCTTACTATTTTTGAAAAAACGAAGGATTTTATGCGTCAAATATTTCAATGGTATAAGTCATTTGAAAACAACGCATTTAAAATTTTTCGAAAATATTGATTTTGCCGGCCGATCCCCTATATAATAAAACGTAAAATAAAGGGAATTGTTTTGTAGGCGCTTTAATTAGGGGATGTTCGAAAAGGGCTGCCCGTGTTTAGGATAGCAATCGTGGGCAATAAAGATTTTTTGAAGGAGGAAAGCATGCCTGATTTAATGAACAAAACCATTGGTCAGTTGTTGGAGGAGGTTGCCGGAAAATATCCAAATAACGATGCGGTTGTATTTCCCGGCCGGAATCTTCGTTATTCCTACGAAGCCTTTGATCGACATTGCCGGCAAGTGGCGAAAGGGTTGATGAAGCTCGGAATAGAAAAAGGGGATCATCTTGCCGTATGGACATCCAATCAGCCCGAATGGCTGTCCGCTCAGTTCGCTACAGGCAAAATGGGGGCCGTACTTGTTACGGTAAATACTAATTTTCAAACAAGTGAACTCGAATATCTGCTGTCCCATTCAGATGCCACAACACTTATTTTGATGGAATCATATAAAGGAACTTCGTATGTGGATATGCTATATTCAATTGTTCCCGAACTCAAAACATCCGAGCCAGGAAAACTCCGGTCCGAATCATTGCCCTATTTGAGAAATGTCATCATTTTGGGGGAAAAGCGTTTTCCGGGAATGTTCCTATGGTCGGACATACTGAAACTTGGACTCGAAGAGGATGATCAAAAACTCGATAAAAGACAGTCGGAACTGCATCCGGATGATGTGATCAATATGCAGTACACTTCGGGAACAACAGGTTATCCCAAAGGAGTAATGCTCAGCCATTATAATCTGATCAATAATGCAAATAGCATTGCGGCCTGCATGAAATTAACTGAAAAAGATCGATTGTGCATTCCGGTCCCCTTTTTTCACACATTCGGCTGTGTCCTTGGTACGCTGACAAGTGTGACGGCAGGCACGACAATGGTAGTCATAGAAGAATTTCATGCCAAACAAGTGCTAGAAGCGGTTGAAGCAGAAAAATGCACTGCCCTTCACGGTGTTCCAACGATGTTTATCGCAGAATTGAATCATCCTGATTTTGAAAATTATGATTTGAGTTCGCTGCGGACCGGAATAATGGCAGGCTCAACGTGCCCGATTGAAGTGATGAGGGCAGTAACAGAAAAGATGGGGGCAAAAGAGATTACAATAGCCTACGGGCAAACAGAATCCTCTCCTGTCATCACACAGACAAGGACAAATGATCCACTGGATATCCGCGTTGCCACTGTTGGAAGGGCCTTGCCGAATGTGGAAGTGAAAATTGTTGAACCGGGAACGAATCGCGAAGTTCCCAGAAATGTGGAAGGGGAGCTGTGTACAAGAGGGTATCATGTGATGAAAGGATATTACAAAAACGAAAAAGAAACAGCGGAAGCCATCGATGCTGAAGGCTGGCTCCATACCGGAGATTTGGCGGTCATGGATGAAAATGGATACTGCCGGATTGTCGGCCGTCTCAAAGATATGATCATCCGGGGCGGTGAAAACATTTATCCCCGTGAAATCGAGGAATATTTCTACCAGCATCCGAAAGTGTTGGACGTTCAAGTAGTCGGTGTTCCGGATGAATTTTTTGGTGAAGAGGTAATGGCCTGGGTGAAATTAAAGGAAAATCAAACAGCTTCAGAAGAGGAGATGAGAGAGTATTTCAAAAACAGAATTTCCCGTCAAAAAACTCCTCGGTACATTCAATTTTGTGAGGAATTTCCGATGACTGCGTCCGGAAAAATTCAAAAATACAAGCTGCGTCAAAAGGGTATTGAATTAATGAATGGCCCCAATGTGAAAAGCAGATCATAAATAAAAAGTCATGGAGGATATCTTACAATTAAAAGACAACATCCTGCATTTTCGATTGACTTTAAAGCCATATGGCTTTTTTTTATTGAATTTAAATTTAAATATATAGGATATGCAGATATTATTTTTAATTGGAAAATTCTCAAGAAATTCGGGCAAGCGAATGAATTTCTTTGGCAATTAAAATTTTTCGGGCTAGATGTGGTACAAGATACATATTATTTTACTGGACGAAAAACTTTGAAGATCTCTTTGCCGCTCATGACGAAATAACTAATCGGAATAGTGTATTTGTTACATAATATTCATTGATTAAATAATTCCAAATATTTATAATAGTAAATATAATATTATAAGCCCGCTCATATGAATATCAGGGGGTGATTTTCGGGGTTTAGGTTGTGCAGACACAGATACGAAAAAAGATTGGGGCGGAAAAATGGAATACGGTTTTTTAAACAATATTGATTTTCTTATACTGAAACCCTGAAGGAGGCTTATCATTGGAAAATTTATTACAAAATTTGTTGTCACCTGAGGAACTGGCGAAAAATTTTGAGGAGTCCAAGCCCAGTTTTAACGCACAGGAAGCGTTAGATGAAGCGAATCGCTGTCTCTATTGTTATGATGCACCCTGTATAAAAGCCTGCCCTACCGGAATCAATATTCCGGGTTTTATCAAGAAAATCGCATCGGGGAACTTAAAAGGATCTGCCAAAATGATCATGGAAGAAAACCCTATAGGAGCAAGCTGTGCCCGTGTTTGTCCGACCGAGGAATTGTGCGAAGGGGCGTGTGTACTGAACCATTCCACAACCCCCATTTTGATTGGTGATTTGCAGCGCTATGCTACTGATTGGGCTATCAAAAATGAACAGGTACTATTCAAAGCAGGGGAGAGGAACGGAAAGAAGATTGCCATTGTAGGCAGCGGTCCTGCCGGTCTGTCGGCGGCCCGGGAACTTGGACGGTTAGGGTATGAGGTGACGATATTTGAACGTAAACAGGAAGCCGGCGGCTTGGACACGCATGGGATTGTCCCATTTCGCCTTCCAAAAAATATATCCTTATGGGAAGTGCAGCAAGTAGAAAGCTTGGGGGTTTCAATTCGTACAAATATAGAAATCGGCAAAGACATTTCTGCTAGTGATCTAATAAAGGATTATGATGCTGTTATTCTTGCGGTGGGAATGTCGAAAGTTCCGATGCTTCAAATAGAAGGAGAAGATTTAATTGGCGTTTATGATGCAATCGATCTGATAGAGAAGATAAAGCATGAAAATTATCCATCCGAATTTGCCGGGAAACGTGTAGCGGTCATCGGGGCAGGGAATACGGCGATCGATGGTGCCACCACATCCATAAGGCTTGGGGCAGACAATGTAAAGATTCTTTATCGCAGAACACAAGCGGAAATGACGGCTTACGACTTTGAATATGAGTTCGCTAAACAAGATGGAGTTGAATTCAGATGGCTTACCACACCCAAACGTCTCATCGGCGACAGCAGCGGCCGGTTGAAACAGATGGAGTGTGTCCGGATGGAGCTGAAAGAAACGGGAACCGACGGACGTCCGCGGCCGGTTGAAATAAAAGGGTCTGAATTTTTGATCGATGTTGACATAGTGGTGAAGGCAATTGGCCAGACGCGCCATCGTCAACTGATTGAGGAATTCGGTTTGGAACACCACGGTGGTGTGGTGAAGGTGGACAATGAAACATACCTCACCTCCAATCCAAAGGTATATGCTGCGGGTGATGTGATTTTTGGAAAAGGGCTGGGGGAAGCTATGGTAGTCACTGCTGCACAGCAGGGAAAAGAGACGGCATACGCCATACATCAGCAATTAAAGAAAAGCGCAAGGCGCCCGCCTATCGGCGACAAGCACAAGCCGAATTGCGAGGAGGCAGCTTTTCAGCCACCACAGCAATTCGGCTTGTGACCTCGAGCCGATGGCGCCTGGAGCTGGACATCCAACGTTATCCCTTGAATACAGTTTTTTGTCTAATTTTATACTTATCTCATAAAAAAGCCTGTGAAAGAGAACGTGTAAAATTTCAATAGAAAAGATGGGAGGATCAACATGGCTGATATAAGTATTCGTTTTGCTGGGATTCATTCTCCTAATCCATACTGGCTTGCATCCGCACCACCGACAAATACGGGGTACCAGGTACAGCGGGCATTCGAAGCCGGATGGGGCGGGGCAGTATGGAAGACGCTTGGTGAGCCGATATTGAACGTGACCTCTCGTTTCGGTGCACATCACTTCAATGGCCGGCGGGTGGCCGGTTTTAGCAATATTGAATTAATCTCTGATCGGCCGATTGAGGATAACTTAAAAGAAATTTATGAAACGAAAAAGCTTTTTCCCGATCGTCCCATTATCGCTTCATTAATGGTCGAACCGAAGCGGGAAAAATGGCATGAAATCGTTAAAAGAGTTCAGGATGCAGGGGTCGATGGTTTTGAATTGAATCTCGGCTGCCCGCACGGAATGTCTGAAAGAGGGATGGGTTCGGCGGTTGGCCAGCATCCGGATTTGGTGGAAAAGACAACCCTGTATGCAAAGGAAGCGGCAGAAGTCCCGGTGATCACCAAATTAACACCGAATATTACAGATATTACTGCGACCGCAAGAGCTGCACAGCGGGGCGGAGCAGATGCAATCAGCATGATCAATACAATTAATAGTTTAATGGGGGTCGATTTGGATACATGGAATACGATCCCGAATGTGAATGGATTAGGGGCGCACGGAGGCTATAGCGGCCCGGCGGTAAAACCCATTGCCCTGAATATGATCGGAGAATGCGCCAGACAAACGGATATTACCATTCCAATCTCAGGGATAGGAGGAGTCTCAACCTGGCAAGACACCGTGGAGTTCATGCTCATGGGAGCCGGGGGTGTACAAATTTGTACAGCTGCCATGCATCACGGGTTCAGTATTATCGATGACTTGACTGAAGGGCTGAGTCATTATCTGGATGAGAAAGGGATTGCCTCTGTAAGTGACATCATCGGTGCCTCTGTAGAAAAATATACGGATTGGGGCAACCTGGATTTAAATCATAAGATCGTTGCCCGAATTAATAATGATATCTGCATTAATTGCAATAAGTGCCACATTGCCTGCGAAGATACTTCCCATCAGTGTATCGATATGCTGACAGATGAAAATGGCCATGATTACTTGAAGGTCAGGGAAGAAGATTGTGTCGGGTGTAACCTTTGCTCCATCGTTTGTCCGGTTAAAGGGGCAATCGACATGGTTGAACTTGTACCGACTGAACCGCCAATGTCATGGAATGAACGCCAAGCGGCGCTGCAAATGCTTAATGCTGATTAGCTGCGCCATATGAAAAATGCAGATGGGCTATGGCGACATTCGTTTATATTTTTTAAAATACCGGGAGGGTCTGGGTAGCAATGAAAAAAATTATTAAAAATGGAACAATTGTAACTGCAACAGATATTTATTCCGCAGATGTTTTGATTGATGGTGAAAAAATTCAGGCTATCGGCCAAAATCTAAGCGATATATATGCAGAGGTGATTGATGCATCCGGCTGTTATGTTATGCCGGGAGGCATCGACCCGCATACGCATATGGATATGCCGTTTGGCGGAACTGTTACAGCGGATAACTTTGAAACTGGCACTATCGCTGCGGCACACGGCGGAACAACGACAATCATTGATTTTTGCTTGACGGAAAAAGGAAAATCATTAAAGAGCGCCTTGGAAAAATGGCATGCCAAATCAGCGGGAAAGGCCGCGATCGATTACGGATTTCACTTGCAGATTGCGGAAGCAAATGAAGAGGTATTTAAGGAAATGCCACAGATTATTGAAGAAGAAGGAGTTACTTCTTTTAAAATATTTATGGCGTACAAAGATGTATTGCAAGCTGATGATGAAACCCTTTTCCAGACATTGATCACGGCCAGGGAGCATGGTGGTTTGGTGATGGTTCATGCGGAAAATGGGGATGTGATTAACTATTTGACAATAGAAGCATTAAAAGAAGGAAACACGGAGCCCATCTACCATGCCTTAACCCGTCCGCCGGAACTGGAGGGAGAAGCTACCGGACGTGCTGCAAGGCTCACTGCGCTGGCTGACTCCCAATTGTATGTGGTCCATGTGACGTGTAAGGAAGCAGTTGAACAAATTGCCGAAGCACGCAGCAGGGGATATCGTGTTTTTGGGGAAACGTGCCCACAATATCTTGTTCTTGACCAAACTTATTTGGAAAAACCGGAATTTGAGGGAGCTAAATATGTATGGTCGCCGCCATTACGGGATCGTTCAAACCAGGAAATTTTATGGAATGCATTGAAAAGCGGGGAATTACAGACCGTCGGTTCTGACCATTGCTCTTTTAATTTCAGAGGCCAAAAGGAACTGGGGAAAAATGATTTTTCAAAGATACCTAACGGCGGCCCTTTTGTCGAGGACCGGTTTAGTGTCTTATTTTCAGAAGGTGTGAAAAAAGGCAGGATTTCACTTAACGAATTCGTCAATATCATTTCGACACAGGCAGCCAAGCTGTTTGGGCTGTTTCCAAGAAAGGGGACGATTGCACCGGGCAGTGATGCAGACATTGTTTTATTTGATCCGGAGGTTGAACGGACAATTTCTGTTGAAACCCATCATATGAATGTGGATTATAGTGCCCTTGAAGGGTTTAAGGTCATAGGAGAACCGATTACAGTGCTGTCGCGGGGGGATTTTGTAATTAAGGATAGACAGTTCGTGGGCAACCCCGGGAAAGGGAAATTTTTAAAATGCGGCAAATTCAACCACGATTCCCATAAGGAAACCGGTAAGGCGGAGGACTTAATAAACCGATGAAAAATTAAGGTGCAGGGCTGCTTTCAATCTTTAAATGAAGCAGCCTTGTCATACGAAAATGAGGGGATGGACGATGGGAAAGACGAATAATAACACCTCGTATCTAAAGTCGCCGGATTTGCTTCCAATTAGTTATGAAGGGCGGAAGATAGGGATCAGGGGCTTTTTTGCCATGTGGGTCGGGATGGCCATACTTTTGGCAACTTTTGATATTGGAGCTTCCGGAGTACGGAGCATTTCCTTGCCGTGGGTAGTGCTGGCTACTTTAATAGGATGTATTGCGATTGGTATTTTCATTTCCATAGTCGGTGATATCGGGGTTGAACATGGCTTGTCTTTTCCAGTCTATATGCGGGCGCCTTTTGGCACAGTTGGTACCCATATCCCCTCGATCACCCGGGCAGTTACAGCATCATTTTGGTTTGGGTTAAATACGTATTTCGGTTCAACCGCTATCAATTCCATCATCCATACAATCAATCCCGGATTTGATAACTGGCTGCTGTGTTATTTAATATTTGCCCTTGTCCAGCTGATCAATACCGCTTCAGGGATTAAATGGGTCGAACGCTTTGCAGACCTGGCTGCTCCAATTATCATTATTCTATCTTTAATTATTTATAATACCTTGACAGCAGATATCGCCGAACAGGGAAAAAGTGTATGGGCTTGGGCGGAAAGCCCGGTTACAGGGGGAGCTGCATTTACAGCATTCATTATCGTCATTTTTGCGAATATGGGCTTTTGGGCGACGCTCGGCTGCGATATACCGACAATATCCCGGTTTTTTAAAGCGCCGAGGAATGAACGGAATTGGTTTAAACGAAATAGAACAAATTTAATCGGCAGTTTAATTGCCCTGCCATTAACTCAGACATTTATGATTATGATTGGTGCTGCCGCCTTAATGGTGGCCGGTACTTCCAATCCGGTTACTGCTCTCCAGGAGACGGCCTCCGGCTGGATGTTGGCCATGCTGCTTTTAATGATTGTATTGACACAATGGTCAACGAATACAGCCGCTAATATTGTCCCGGCTGCTGCTGTATTTTCGAATGTGCTGGGACCCAAAGTGTCGAATGCGATTGCGGTGTTTATTGTCGGTATTGTCGGCACAGTTATTCAGCCATGGAGTGTGTATGAAATATTGACACAGGCACTCTTATTCATTGGAGCCATTTTGTCGGCGATAAGCGGGATCCTTATTGTAGATTACTATCTGTTGAGAAAAAGAAGAGTAAATGTGAAAGACCTCTACAGAAATAATGGGCAATATAAGTTTCATGGCGGAGTGAACGTTGTGGGTTTCATTGCTTGGGGGATGGGCGGTATCACAGCGATTCTATTAATGGACTTTTCGTTTGTTGTAGGCTTGGTTGTGGCCGGAGTTGTGTACTATGTACTGGCAAAATATTGGTATTTTAAAAAGTTTCCGCAGGCAGAAATAGAAGACCCGAGTGACGATAAATATCTTGGAATCACTGTTGGCCGCGATTGGAACATTGACGAAGATGAAGAAAGCCGGACAGAAGTGGTAGGGTAAACTTTTTTGATTGAAAGAGGGGGATATCATTGTCGAACTATGATGCTTTTCTTGAAGAGAAATTTAAAATTGACGATCTATTGAACAGAGGTTATACAATGATCGGTGCACGTGGAACGCTCGATGGGGATATTCTTGAATTTGAGAATAAAGGGAAAACCTCAGACAAGGAGACTGTTTTATTAAAAAATCCGGGCAGCCGGAAGTATTTCACAACACTATACATTAAGCAGCGAAAGAGATTGATAGAATAAAAGATTAACGGGCGTGCAGCGGCTATTCAAAAGGGGACTAAATAATAAGCGGTGAACGACAGGCCGGCTAAAGCGAATCCAAGCCTCAGCTATGGTGATTTGGGACTCCGTTTAAGCTAAAGGTAATAATTATCCTAAATGACCACCCAGTCGGTTGGAGCCAGTGCCCGCGCAATAGGCAAATCGTTAAACGCGGTCACTGGAGGGCGTCTCCAGTGCCCGTGCAAGAGACAAATCGTCAAACGCAGTCACTGGTCGGCGTCCCCAGTGCCCGTACAATAGGCAAAACGTCAAACACGGTTACTGGAGGGCGTCTCCTGTTCGCAGGAGGTGCCTTTGGATTTTTTTGAATTGTGTTGGGTCCAAACATTATGTGGAGGTGGCTTATATATGAAAAAACAAAAAGTGCTGATCAATGGGAATAGGCTAAAGGATACAATAGAAGAATTCGCCGATTTTGGCAGGACTGAAAAGAATGGGGTTACCCGATTGGCGCTATCTGATGCCGATGTTAAAGCAAGGGGGCATTTCCGAACCTTATGTGAACAGCTTGGCATGTCGGTAGTGTGGGATGATATGGGGAACATGTATGCAACACTGCCGGGAATTGATAATAATCAGCCTCCGGTGGTGATCGGATCCCATTTGGATTCGGTGAAAAAGGGAGGCCGGTTTGACGGCGCGCTTGGTGTGCTGGCCGGTCTTGAAGTTGTCAGGACGATAGTCGAAAATGGCATCAAGCCTAAGGTTCCTGTCGTCGTTGCTAATATTACGAACGAAGAAGGTGCGCGATTTGAACCTTCCTTGATGGCTTCCGGTGTTCTTTCCGGACGTTTTGATAAAGCATCCATGCTGAAGTCAACAGATGCTGATGGAATCACATTTGCAGAAGCCCTTAAACACAGCGGATATGAAGGAAAAGAAGAGAATCGTTTAAAAGAAGCGGCTGCTTTTTTGGAATTACATATTGAACAGGGGCCTGTTTTGGAAAGTGAGACCATTCAGATTGGTATAGTTGAGTGTGTTGTTGGCATGGTCTGTTATGAAATAGAAGTAATTGGAGAATCTGACCATGCAGGCACTACACCAATGTCGATGCGAAAAGATGCTTTATTTGCAGCTAATCATTTGATATCGGAAATACGCCGGAAAATGGATCAGTTAGATGATCAGCTCGTATACACGATTGGAAGAATGAATGTCAGCCCAAACATCCATACAGTTATACCCAATAAGGTTGTGTTCACTTTAGAGGCAAGACATCAGGATGAAAAAACAATACAGCTGGTGGAAGAAATTATTCAAGAGCTTCCGGATTCTTCCGGAAAAGAAAACTGCAAAGTGGCAACAACCAAATTATGGGATCGACATACGGTATGGTTTGATGAAAAAATTGTGAATTCATTGGAGCAATCGGCAAAAAGCCTCGGATATTCCTATAAGCGTATGGTAAGCGGCGCGGGCCATGATGCACAGTTTATCGCAACGTATATACCGACAGCGATGGTCTTTGTGCCCAGTGTAAACGGCAAAAGTCATGCCGAAGACGAGCTGACAGCGTGGGAAGACTGTGAAAACGGAGTGAATGTTATTTTGCAGACGGTTTTGGATTTAACAACGGATAAGGGCTAAATCCAAAATGTGTTGGGACGGATATCCATAGCAGCAAGCAAAAATAGTTTAAAAATTCATGGTATGAGAAGAAATAACCCGCTTCCTATGTTACACTAAAGTAAAAAAGCAGCCAGGAAAAGGAGATAACGCATGGTAAAGACTGTTTTGTTTGATGTGGATGGTGTGTTATTAAGCGAAGAGCGCTATTTTGATATGTCGGCGCTTGCTGTATGGGAAGTACTGGTCAGCCCCAAATATTTGGGACTCGATCCCGAACAATTTAAAACAGACCTGACTGATACAGAAATTGAAAAAATACGGAGCGAAATTTTTGTTGATGATCGTGTATTGAAATTTTTAAAAGCAGGCGGGCTGAATGCCAACTGGGATATGATCTATTTGACCGCCGGTTATCAGCTCCTCCATTTATTGGAACAGGTAAAGGATGAACTTAAAGAGAGCACCACAAAGTGGCTGACGAACGAAATTGACCGGAAGGTTTTAATGGAAATAGGCGAAGCCTTGGGTGGAAGAAAATTGACTTTTGACTTTCCAAAGTTTCTTGATGATTTTCAAAGCGCCATGCCGACGCCGCAAGGGCTGATGGATCATCTGGACTATCTGTCAAAAGAAAAGCTCGGTGTCGAAACGAGGATGTTCGGGAAGGCGGATCAGCTTTGGTCGACATGTGAGCTTGTTTCCCAAGAGTGGTATGTAGGGGATGAACATGTGCTTGAATCAACTGGAAGGCCATCAGTCCAAACCGGAAAAGCCGGTTTCATGTCCGATGAAAAAGTGCTGGCGGATAAAGAAAAGATTGCCGGGCTTTTTGACGCATTGACAAACAGCGGTGTCAGGGTCGGAATTGGAACGGGACGCCCGGAACTTGAAACGATCGAACCATTCAAAGCCTTAGGTTGGATTCAACATTTCGATACAAATTATATTGTTACAGCGGATGACGTGTTAAGGGCGGAACGTGCATACCCTGAGGGACCTTCCCTTTCAAAGCCTCACCCGTTCACCTATATAAAGGCATTGTCAGGCAAGACAAAGACAGACGAAGAATGTTTAGCAGAAAAACTGCCTGTCGAAAATGGCAATGAGACGCTTATCGTGGGTGACTCCCTGGCAGATCTATTGGCCGCAAGGGAGATGGGCTGCTTGTTCGCAGCGGTCCTAACCGGACTATCCGGCCAGGATGCACGCGCTGAATTTGAAGAGCACCATGCAGACTATATTTTAGACGGAGTCCTTGATGTGAAGGATCTCGTTCTTTCCTTGGTAAAATAGCATTAAAAAGAGATCCTGCACTTTAATTGAGCAGGATCTCTTGTTGTGAAAAGTTTATTTATGCATTATATACTGGTACATTACCGTTTGGAAGCTCCAGGAACTGAACAGCTCTTAAACCGTCCATTTTCACCAATTCTTGGGCAACGTCATCGCCGACTTGTTTATCAAGTGTAAGAACCATGATGGCCTCCCCGCCGGCTTCGGCTCTTCCCACCTGCATTGTTCCGATGTTGATCTGATGGTTTCCGAGGATGGAGCCGACTTGTCCGATCATTCCCGGTACATCATTGTGTTCGATATACAGCATATAGCGTTCAGGACGGACATCCACTCTGTACTCATTCATTTTCACGATGCGTGCACCGTAACCGTTGAGAATGGTCCCCCCGACAATTGCTTTGTCATTTTCATTATACAAAGTAAGTTCCATATAGCTTGCGAACCCTTTGCTTGCCGGGCTTTTGGTGACGTTGAATGATACGCCCTGGTCATTCAGGAGATGAAGGGCATTGACCATATTGACAGAGTCGCTCAAATGATATGACAAAATACCTTTGATCATCGTTCTTGTCAATAGGTCGTTATCTTCTTTTGCAAGTTCGCCAAAGTAGTTGATTTCGATTTTATCAGGGGCATGCTTCAATAATTGAATGGCAAGTATTCCGATTTGCTCGCCCAGATCGATAAAAGGCTGAAGCTTCTTCTGTTTCTCGCCGGAAACTTGCGGCATATTGATCGCATGGCGAATGGATTCAGTTTCAAAAATATCGATGATTTCTTCACTGACTTCTTGGGCAACTTTTTCCTGGGCTTCTACTGTTGATGCTCCCAAATGCGGTGTGACAATGGCATTTGGGTGGCTGAGAAGTTCTTGGTTGGATGCAGGCTCAGTTTCGAATACATCGATGGCTGCACCTGCAACCTGGCCGGAATTTAATCCGCGTACCAAAGCAGCCTCGTCAATGATGCCGCCGCGTGCACAGTTGATGATCCGGACGCCTTTTTTCGTTTTGGCCAGATAGTCGTCATTAATCAAGCCTTTTGTATCTTTTGTAAGCGGCGTATGGACTGTAATGAAGTCTGCGGCTTCCGCAATTTCATCCAATGTAGCTTTCGTGATTCCCATCATATTTGCGCGTTCTTCAGTCAAATAGGGATCGTAGCCCAGAATCGTCATGCCGAATTTTTTCGCTCTTTTTGCGACTTCAGCTCCAATTTTACCCATCCCAATGATACCAAGGGTTTTTTCGTACAATTCAACTCCCTTGAAAGCATTGCGGTCCCAATTTCCGGCAGATGTTGACATATGCGCATGAGGAATTCTGCGTGCCAAAGAAAGCATCATGGCCATTGTATGTTCTGCTGCGGCAATCGTATTCCCGCCAGGTGCGTTGATGACGAGGATCCCTTTTTTTGTTGCGGCATTGATATCGATATTATCTACACCAACTCCAGCACGGGCAACGACGCGGAGATGATCAGCGGAATTCAGAATATCTTCCGTCACCTGTGTCTGGCTTCTTACAATCAATGCATCGTAGTCTTTAATGATTTCCTTTATCTCTTCAGGGGACAACCCTGATTTTTTTTCCACGGTAAAATTCGGATGATCATATAGTGCCTTTAATCCGGAATCGCTGATTGAATCTGTTACTAACACTTTATACATGTTCAGCCCAAACCTCCTGTGCTCTCTTAGTCGCAAGGCCGAGTACGTCTCTGCCTTCGATTGCCTTGACGGTCATTTCAAGTGCGCTTAATACAGTCAGTACATCAAATGGTGTGCAGTATCCCATGTGGCCGATCCGGAAAATTTCTCCGGATAACTTTTGCTGTCCGCCGGCAAGTGAAATTCTGTATTGATCCAGCATCATTTTTTTCATCTCATTCGCTTTTCCATTCTCCGGTTTTACAGCTGTGACGGTAGGAGAAGCGACCTCATCAGATGTCAAAAGCGGGATATCCAATGCTTTGACCCCTTCGCGGGTCATTGTTTTTAAAAGCTCATGGCGTTTGATGACATTTTCCAATCCTTCTTCTTCAATCATCCGGCAAACTTCCTGGGCCCCGTAAATAAGCGAGACCGCTGGGGTAAACGGTGTGGATTTTTTTTGGTCATAAGCATCAAAATAACGGTTCAAGTCAAAGAAAAAGCGGTTGGATTTGTTATTTTTAATCACAGTTTTTGCATGGTCATTGACAGCAACAAAAGCGAGCCCTGGCGGAAGCATCAATGCTTTTTGTGATCCGGAAACTAAAATATCGATATTCCAGCCTGCCATATCAGCAGGAACGCCGCCGATACAGCTGACCCCATCGACGATGAACAGGGCATCAGATACACGCTTTGTCACTTCGCCGAGTTGTTTGATCGGATGAATTACAGCTGTGGAAGTTTCACAGTAAGTGGCAAAAACTGCCTTGAAATTTTTATTGGCAGATTTGATAAAATCCTCAAGCTGTTCCGGCTGGCACGCCTTGCCCCACTCCACTTCGAGCCTATGAACATTAGCTCCGTGAGCTGCGCATATTTTTGCAAAACGATCGCCAAATGCTCCGCCGACGATGACGACAACATCATCGCCCGGTTCGATTGTATTTACTGCGGCTGCTTCCAAAGCTCCTGTTCCGCTTCCTGAGATGATGCAAACTGGATTGTCCGATCCGAAAACCGGTTGAAGCCTAGTAGATACATCTTCCAGCAATACAGGGAATGCCGCGCTGCGGTGGCCGATCATCGGCTTGCTCATCGCGATATTCACCCGGTCGGGAATCGGAGTAGGCCCTGGTGTAAACAGAAACTCTTTGTCTAAAAACACTGATTATTCATCCTTTCAAAATAAAATTAAATGAAAAACCCCTCATAACAGACATGGATGCCTTGTTATGAGGGACGTAATATCCGTGGTGCCACCCTCGTTCACTATTTTAAGAAATTCCATTTTTTAAAAATAGTCTCGAGAAGATAACGGCATATGGCCGGGCGCAAAACGCCAGTTCCGGAGTGCTGGGCTGTTTGAGGCAAAATCATCGGTTTCCACCAGCCACCGACTCTCTCAAGATTTCACTTCATGCCTTCTCCGTCATTACATATTGATGATTCAATTATAGGAAACATTTTAGCACAACAAAGTGTCAATAAAAAGGGGAAAAGTTAAGAAAATAAGTTAAAAATGTTAAAAGTGGCTGTCTCCGTCTGCAAAAAGTGTTGTTAATTAAAAGTGATTCGTACATAAAAATATAGTAATATGTATAAAAGCGATTATCTAAACAGACGGGCGGGTGAAGACAGTGAAAAATGAAGACTCCTTGGTAAAAAAAGCTTATTACGAGGAAAAGTTCTTGCAAGGGGACTTGGATGATCATCCCATTCGCCAGCTGGGAGAGCTTTATTTAGAAGAACAAAAAAAGGATATGGCCGACCTTTCCTATATTCGGTTTGCCCAAGGTGAAGTATATTTTCATAACTGTGATTACGAGGCAGCCATTTTCAAATGGGAAAACATACATAATGAGCTGGAGCCATGGGCAAAAAAGAATATTGCAGATGCGTACTTTGAGCTTGGCTTTCTACGTACAGCGGAGGATATTTATAAGTCGATTTCAGCAGAATCTCTGATCCTCAATACAGAAGTGGCTTTGCAGTTGTTCACACTTTATTTGGAACAGGGTAAAAATGAAGAAGCTGACCAAATGATCAAAAACGCCGTTGCTATTCATCCAGATTACCAGAATGTGACGGAGCTGGCATGCGCCTTTTTTGAAGAACGCGGGGATTGGAACAGTGCAGTGGAGCTTGCCGTCAACGAAGCGAGGCGGACAAAATCGCCTGAATGGTTTCAAAAGCTTCATTCTTTCATAGAGAATGGCCATACCCAACTCCATGGGGCATCCCATTTTGTGCCGATTCTATATTTGGCGCAAAAGGTGGATCCGGCCTTATTTGAAAAATTGATGGCTGCCCTTTGGAAAAGCCATGAACAACGTGAAGATTATCTGTTATGGATTACGGAAGCGACCATCATTTTACTTGATTCGGATTTGCATACGTATAAATGGAAGTCATTGCCTGAGCTTATGAATAACACCTTTATTCAATTGCTTTCGGGCAAATATTATTTGACAGACCTGACAGAGATCATGCCAAATCTTTTAACGGCATGGCTGAAAATTGCGGATTTCAAAACTGCCCCCTTGGCGGCAGCAGGTGTTTTGGCATGGAACGATGTTTTTCCTTCGCAAATGAATCAGAAGGCAGTCAGCTCAGCGGAAGAAAGCCTGGCGGAGTCGACTAACCAGGGAATGCTGATGGAAAAAATAGCGGGACTGGCCCACGCCATTCAAAGCTGGGCAGATGAACAAGGCTTGAATCTTCACAAAAGATTTGAATGGAGCTTGCAGCAGCTTGAGGATTTAAATTCACGAAGGGTCATGATTGCAGGCAAGTCTGCGGGTGAGAAATCTTCATTTGTTCATTTAATGCTGAAGCAGCACAGCAGCATTATTGATGTCTCCCTTCCCGTTTTATTTAAGGACGGGGAAGAGACTGAATTTCAGCTCGTAACTGATGAAGGAACTTCAGCCGTTACTACAAGCAAGGAGATCATCGAGGCGGAGAACCTTCATGACGCAATGCTTGTCTATTCAGGACCGAATGCTTTCTTGCATGGCCGTGATGTTGCCATTATCGACTATCCTGAAATGGATGGGCTGAACGAAAATAACCGCCATTTTCTGGAATATGTACGGATGAGCGACAGCCTATTATTTGTCCTGAATACGATTGAACCATTTTCTGCAGAGGAATGTGAATTTTTATTGGAAGTAACGGAAAGAATTCCGCTTTGCCCTGTACATTTCGTGTTGAAAAAGAGTGGACTGCTGGCCCCTGACAAGATTGCCGACATCGGAAAAAGGATCAAAAACTATTTTCCGGATGCAGAATTGATCACCTTCTCTGCAGATGGAGACGATGAGAAGCAGCAGGAGGCATTTTCTCGTTTTATTGATCAGCAACTTCGCAATGTGCGGAATGACAGGCTTCGTACCGGAAACATGTTGTTTTTTATCCGGGAAACAATCAAACATTTATTGCAGCAGCAAGTGAAAGTGGAGAAGGAACTGCACGGATCCATCCAATTCGAGGAGGATCTGCTCTCAAAGCTTCAGGGTGCCATCCATCAGCTTTATGATGTGGAAGAAGAAAAGTCAAAAGTGATTCAGAATGCCTACCGGTCGCTTAAAGATGAAATCCGCTCGGATCTGTTAAAGACGATTCCAAAATTGATTAAGGAATCCGCGGATATTCTTCGTGAGGACAGTGATTTTGGCAATATCCACCATGTGCTCAATGATGAGATGAACAAAAGGATTGACGAGTATTTGCAATATACCGTCCATCCAACGTATATCAGCTCTTTGCAGGATTGGATCAGTTTTGCAGAAGGTGAGTTGAATGAAGCGCAGGAACTGCTGATTGGATGGAACGACAGTTTCAATGAGCTGATGGGAGAGGAGCAAATCCGCCTGGAATGTGATTTTCAGATTCTGGCAGATTGGCAGAGGGATGCCGACAGGATGACGGGGGCTATCCAAATTGACAAGGAAAATATTTTGCTGAAGAGAACCCCTTCACAGGTACTGTTGAAAAGCGCCGGGAAGATATTTGGTGTCATTCCGGCCAATAACTCGATGATGTATAATAGGTATAAAAGCTTCATCGAAAATGAAGACTACAGTGAAACAGCGGAATCGATCGCAAATAAATTTTTCCGTCAATTTGAACTTCTTGAAAAAGCGATCCCTCGGGATATTTCCCTGTTTTTCAGGGAACCTTTTAAAGCTTTGAAAAAATCCGCCGCCTCTTATCAAGAGCAAGTTGATAAAAACAAAGCGGCGCTATCTAAAATGAAATCACATCCGGAAACTTTCCGGGATCCGGTAAAACTGTTTGATGTACGGCTGCGTCAACTGGAATGGCTTGAATTTCAGGAGAAAAGCAGCTGGCAGGCAGGCCTTCGAATTAAATGAAGAAAGAGGGAAAACTGTGAATCTAGCTTTGATTGCCCACGATAAGAAAAAAGATGACATAGTTCAATTCGCAATGGCCTACCGCCATATTTTGAAGAATCACAGGCTGTACGCAACCGGAACGACCGGTACCAGAATTCAGGAAGCGACCGGCTTGGACATACAGCGGTTTAAGTCCGGGCCGCTTGGGGGAGACCAGCAGATTGGTGCACTTGTCGCCCAAAATCAAATAGACATGATTATTTTTCTCCGGGATCCCCTGACTGCCCAGCCGCATGAACCGGATGTATCCGCGCTTATGAGGCTGAGCGATGTGTACGGGGTTCCGCTTGCTACCAATATGGGCACGGCCGAACTATTGATTCGGGGATTGGAACGCGGGGACCTTGAATGGAGATCCATCATTCACAGTGAATTGCATTGATTTACGATTTGCGCTTAAAAGAGGCATCCTTGTATGGGTGCCTTTTTATATTGGAATTAGCCGGAGCGGCAGATGATGGGATGCACATTGTGGAAATGATAAGGCATCCGTATGATTCCTTCCCGAATGAGGTTTCGCATTTCGAAAACGGTAACGAATCAGTGTGATACCTTCCCGAATGAAGGTTCACCTTTCGAAAAGGGTAACGAATCCGCGTGATACCTTCCCGAATGAGGTTTCGCATTTCGAAAAGGGTAACGAATCCGCGTGATACCTTCCCGAACGAGGTTTCGCATTTCGAAAAGGGTAACGAATCCGCGTGATACCTTCCCGAACGAGGGTTCACCTTTCGAAAAGGGTAACGAATCGGCGTGATACCTTCCCGAAAGAGGGTTCGCATTTCGAAAAGGGTAACGAATCGGCGTGATACCTTCCCGAATCAAGGTCCACCTTTCGAAAACGGTAACGAATCAGAGTGATACCTTCCCGAATGAGGCCTCAATTCGGAAAAACAGTAACGAATCCGTACTCTTGTCCTCCGAATAGGCCTGTGCTTCATGCATATTAATTTTAACCCGACTATAAGGGTATAAATTGAAAGAGCAACTATTACCCATTTGAATCCACATAATACGTATTCTTACCCTGCCATTTCATTTTAAAATAGCTTCCAAGAATTCTCCTAATTGTTTTATCTGAACCGATTCCGCACCATTCTTGAATAATACTCGTTGTAATCTTTTTATCTGGAAAAAGTAGCTGGAATTGTTGGATACTTCTCCTTATCGAAGTGTCCACATTCTCTTCGCTTCCACAATGATCACATACCACCCGCCTGCCCATTAAAGAAGTCGTTAAGGAGTTGCACGACATACATACGATCCCTTTTTTCAATTGATCGTAGTGGTAATGGGGTAATCTGTGGTAGGAGCGATCATCTAAGTGGCTGCTTACTAACTTATCGGCAAGACTTATATGATTGTTATTCGGTTTTGGAGAATTCGCATTAAGTTGGTTCAAAAAGCGATTTAGTTGGGTTGGGAGTATAATGGGCAGATGGAGTGGGGCTTGGTACAAAGTGAACTCGGAATTAATAAAGATGACATTTCCTTTAATAGGAAAATTAAATCCGGATTTTTGAAGAAACTGCCGAAGTAAAGATTCGCAGCGGCTTAACTGAAGCAGGGGATTTTTGATTTCCTTACCTGACCCTGTATACCAGATGTCTGATTCTATGTAGAAGTCACCCTCAAAATTTTTTACCTCAAAAAGATGGATAGTCTTGTGTTTAAGCAATAGCGCATCGATTTGAAAGATATTATTATCACATTCGAGTAATAAATCGTGCATGATGATCAAATTTGATAAGTTCTCCAACAGTGATGCAAATTTACGTTCACCTTCGTGGCCTTTTTCCAGATAAATGTAATCATGTTTCTCTTTTGGTGATAATTCATAACGAGGAATTAAACAACGCATCATTTGTAACGGCAACGGTACATTATAAGGTTTAAGGATCATCTTCCACTACCTTTCTCTCTTAATATAAAATTGTTATTGTTCCCTCCATTGTATGTAGGTTATAATATTCATTCACTTCTGTCAATTTAAAATAGGGCCATTCTCCGTTGAAAGGTAGGATCAGCATACTTATCTCTTCCGCTTCCCTCTTTGCCGTTGTCACACAGCTGCCATAATATGACTTATAGCCTATTTAACTGTCAGGTGTTATACTATGTAATAGATTTATATCATTTAAGGGAGCTGGAACGGTGAAATCTAATTCCAAATTCACAACGAAGATTGTTCCTCTAGCCATCGGTCTCATTGTCATCGCAGCATGCATTGTGTGGGCGGTTCAAACAATGGATAAAGGAACCGTCATTCCATTTTCTGAGATGGAGTCCACAATCCAGGCTCAAAATGGCGAATTGGTTTCACTCAAGGAAACGTCCGATGGGACGTTATATCTCAAGACTCCAAATGGTAAGTTCATCTCCCACGTAAGGCCAAACAGCCAAATGGTTGAAAAACTTGTTGAAACTTACCATATTAGTTATAAATATTCGAACGGCAGCCAGGCAGGGAATTGGGTCGTCGGGGGCCTGATTGTTCTCATGGCTGGCGCAGCGTTCGTTTTGCATAAAAAAGGAAAAATAGGCGTTACAGCAATGAAGAACAGCACGTCAAAAGAAACGCCGCTTCCTTCCATCACTCTTGACGATGTCGGAGGATTGCCTGAAGAAATGAAAGAGGAAATCCTTCAGACGCTGGAAATTATCAAAGATCCCGACAGGTCAGCCAAGGTAGGCATTGAGGCCCCAAAAGGAATTTTATTGTACGGGCCGCCTGGAACAGGTAAAACATTGCTGGCACAGGCCATCGCCCGAGAAATCGGCGCTTCTTTCTTCTCGTCTTCAGGTTCCGCTTTTACCGAGCTTTTTGTCGGTGTCGGCGCTTCACGGGTACGCTCCTTATTCGAAAACGCCCGGAAACAAAAGCCGTCAGTTATTTTTATCGATGAAGTTGACGCTCTTGCCGGCAAGCGTAAAGCGCATGGCGGAGAAGAAACGGAAAAAACATTGACGGAACTGCTTGTACAGCTTGATGGCGGGCATGATAATGACGGGATTCTGTTCATTGCCGCCACCAACCGGAAAGACATGTTGGATGATGCTTTCCTGCGGCCAGGAAGAATCGACTTTACATTCAATGTTCCTTTGCCTGATACAAAAGGCAGAAGGGAAATCATCGATATTCATACAAAAGGTAAGAACCTCGCGCAGGATGTCGCGGCTTCCCTTGGCACACTGGCCGAAAGCACATCCGGTTTTTCCGGAGCGGAAATCAGCTCACTGTTTGAATCGGCAAGCAGAAGGGCCATCCGTGAAGGAAGAGAACAGATCAATAAGAAAGACCTTGATTATGCGATTGACCGGACGATTCTAGGCAGCACCTCCCGCGCCTTAAACGATCCGGAGACGAAGAGGCGTGTAGCCATCCATGAAGCTGGACATGCTCTCGTTCAGGCGGTCACCAAGCCGGGCACTGTAAGAAAAGCGACAATCATTCCGCGTGGCCAGGCACTTGGCTATGTGGCTCCTATCCAAAAGGAACTGCACCTTTCAACAGCAAGCGAACTCCTTGACCAGGTAAGCATGATTCTTGCCGGAGGCGTCGCCGAACGCCTTTACCTTGGCGAACACAGCATCGGCGTCAGCGGTGATGTCCAGCAGGCAAAAAATCTTTTGGAGCAAATGGTCGATACGGGCATGCTTCAAGACGGTTTTACACTCACTTTCCAAAAGCAAGAAAAAGAAACGAAAATGCAGGAACTGTTCAATAATGCTTTGGAAAAAACGGAGCTTATCATCAAAGCTCATCAAACGGAGTATGAAAACCTTGTCGAAGCGTTAATGCACCAGGAAACGCTCGACGGCACTGAAGTTCAGGAGATTGTAAACGGAACAGGAATTAATACGTATGCGAACAACGCTTAAAGATTCTTATAAACATGTTTATATGCAGCTTTATCCCCGTTTAAAATGGAGATAAAGCTGCATATTTTTTCAGCCAAGAACACAGCTCACTTACTGGATATTTTTGTGTAAATATGCCCAGAATTAAAAAGATATATCTTATTTTCTTTGGAGTTGCCGGCATGTTTATGCCAACTCCCCTTTCCTCAATCATTGGTTTTGGCCCAAAATAGATTTCTATTAAATCTTACAAATCTATTATAACAGTGAATGTTAAAGAGGTATCTACAAGGATGATTGAACTCTAATATTAAAAAATAAAAAATCCCGTATAGGGATTGGGATTTTTATCATAAGTAATTCATTTATTTTCATGGGAGTAAGACTCCCACCTCAAAACATTAGATGAACTGCCCGTAAAAGCCCGATTCGTTCAACTAACAATCAGTGGGGGATGAAGAAAACCCCACTGATTGAAATTTCACTTTATAAGAATCTTACCACCCCTGTCTATACAGTTCATAAAAAGTTAATCTGAGGACATGTTTCTTATATATCGAGCCTAGACTGACTGTCTTTGATTAAACATACTTATTTCATCAAAAGCACACAATTTTAGGTTATGCTTATGATAAGACCCACCATGTTTGAAAACGAAGGTGAGACGATGGGAAAACTCCGCTTGATTTTTATCTGCCTGGCATGTTTTTTCATTCTGTCAGGCTGCCAGGAAAAGAAACAGCAGCCGATTGATGAAAGGGAATCATTTGCGGCCACTTTGAATGTGGGAGATTTCAGTATAGATTTTTTAAATGCGGCCGGTGAGAAGTTTGCACGATGGGAATTGAAGAAGCCGTATACTGGCGCGACTCTCCTGCCTGATGGAGATACATTGATCCTATATGGTCCGGAAATTGAGGAGGTTAACTTTTACTCTCTTAAAAACGGGTCTTTAAAAAAGAGCTTTAAGTGCGGAAAGGGCATATCAAATGTTCTTTATCTGGAACCGGACGCTGAATTCGCTTTTGCTGACAAAATCCAGAACAAGGTCCGATTTTTTGATGAAAATGGTAAAGAAACAAACAGTGTAAAAACACCGGATTATCCGATGGCCATGGAGACGGATGGGAAGAAGCTTTATGTAGCTTCATTCAAAGGAGCCAAGCTTTCGGTCATCAACCTAAGGAGTCATGAAACCGAAAATGAGTTCAATATTCCCGCATCCACGGCAGGGATGCTGCTGAGGGAAAAGGAACTATGGATTGGCGGGCATGGAAAAGGGGATAAACCCCAATCGGCCATTTCAATTTACTCTTTAGAAACGGGTACGTTAAAAGAGGAACTTCCCGCCCCTTTGATGCCGGTTGATTTTTTTGAAAATGAAAAGGGAATATATGCATTAAGCCATGGAACAAATATGCTGTATCATTATAATGTCCATTATGAGCTGATGAACGAAGCCGAAATCGGGGCCAATCCTTTTGCGATTGATTCATTAGGCGGAAAGCTTGTAGTGGCAGGATTTGACAGTGAAAAAATGTATTGGATCAACCCGGATACACTTGATATTGAGGAGACTGCCGATGTCGGCAAAGGGCCATTCGTTATTTTTACGCGTGAGAAGGTGAAATGATGGTACACGTGTTGATCGTGGATGATGAAGAAGAAATGAGAGACCTGATCTCCATGTACTTGCAAAATTCGGGATATCGGACATCTGAAGCTGATGGATATGAACAGCTCCAAGATGAATTTTTAAAAGAAGAGCCGGACCTTGTATTGCTTGATATCATGCTTCCCGGCATGGACGGGTTTGAAATATGCGAAGAAATCCGTGAAAAGAGCAATATTCCCATCATTTTTTTATCAGCAAAGGGAGAGGAATGGGATAAGGTAAAGGGACTGAGGCTGGGAGCGGATGATTACATAGTCAAGCCGTTTTCCCCAGGTGAGCTTGTGGCAAGGATTGATGCTGTATTAAGAAGATCTGCATTCCATCAAAACAAGGCAGTCATGGAGCATGGCTGGTTTATGATGGATGAAGATCAGAGAAAGCTCATCGTGAAAGGCGATAAAATCCAATTGACCTTCAAAGAATTTGAACTCCTTAAAGTCATGATGAAACATCCCGGTAAGGTGTTCTCACGTGAGGATCTGCTTGAAAAAGTATGGGACATTGCCTACCAAGGCGGATTGCGTACCGTAGATACTCATATAAAAACACTTCGAATGAAGATAGGAGAGGAAGCGGGACGCTACATTCAAACAGTTTGGGGATGCGGCTATAAATTCGAGGTTCCGAAATGAAAATCGGCTTGTCCCGGAAAATGTCCATTGCCCTGGTGCTCGCTTTTACCGTATCAACTGTATATGCCACATTATTCTCTTACTTTTTATATGAGAGGTTGTATGTAAACAGCCTCAAAACGGAGATGCTTGAAACGGGGAGACGGCTTGCCAACTCTTATAATGGAGGGTCGGTATCCGGATCCTTTATAGATGATGTGAACTGGTTTGGGGAGAAATCCCAATTTGAAGTATTTGCTGTAAAAAACCCTCGGGAACTGAGCATGTGTCTTCCATTTGAAGTCGATTACCAAGCATTGATCAGCGGCGAGGATCGGGAAACGCTTTTAAAAGGCGAAACGGTTTATAAAAAGGGGCATGTGGAGCGATTGAACCGTGATGTTATTTCGGTCGTCATTCCCCTTTTGGATGGAAAAAGACTGGAAGGTGTCATTTACTTATATTATCCTTTGGCCAATTTGAGTGAAATGATCTTCCGTTATTCCATTTATTGGATTGGGGGCGCTGTTTTATTTCTGCTTATTGCCTTGACAGTGGGAAATAAGTGGTTAAAAAGGGCGATTTATCCATTGAAAGAGATGCAAACTGCGGCCAGGGATTTATCGGATGGCAATCTGTCTGTACGGGTGGCGGACTATCCTGATGATGAAATTGGCCGGCTTGCCCATACATTCAATGAAATGGCTGAATCCATCGAAAAGGAAGATGAGAAGAAAAAAGAATTCCTTGCGAATGTTTCGCACGAGCTTAGAACACCGCTAAGTTATATTAAAGGGTATACGGAAGCCATTCAGACGGGGTTGGCTCCGCCCGAAGACAAAGAAAAATTCAACCGGATCATTTTACGTGAAGCTAAAAGAATGGAGCGTCTTGTTGAAGACCTGTTGGATTTGGCAAAATTTGAGTCCAAGGAATTTTCTCTGAAAAAGCTGCCTGTTCCGCTTGCGCAAATCATTGAGGAATCGATAGAAAAAGTGAAACAGCGGGTCCTCCAAAAAGGGATTCATCTGGAGTTCCGGCTGAACTATGATCTGATTGCCGAAGTGGATGAAGAGCGCCTGGAGCAGATGCTTTTGAACTTGCTTGATAATGCGATCAGGCATACCGAAAAGGGCGGAACCATTACAGTTTCCTTGACATTGAAGGATCAAGCATTCGGTTTGATTACAATTGCAGATACCGGTCACGGGATACCTGCTGAAGATTTAAATAAAATCACGGAACGTTTCTACCGGGTGAATAAGGCGAGAACGAGGAAAGAAGGGGGGACGGGACTGGGTCTCCCTATCGTGGAAAGCTTAGCAAAATTGCATGGCGGAACATTCCATATTGAAAGCGAAATTGGAAAAGGTACAACTGCTTCCATCAGCCTTCCAATTATTTCTGCTTCTTTTCAATAATTGGATACGCTGATTTCACATGTTTCACACAATCCGGGTGTACAGTTGAAAATAGGAAATTTCTAGTTTTTGGAGGGGACATGAATGAAAAAAAGACTATGGCCACTTGTGATTGGGCTGTTCGTTCTTGCATTGGCTGCCTGCGGAAATACAGGAACTGAGGATTCGGAAGATGATATTCCAAAACCTCTTGATGTGGAATTGGAGGTGCAGGAGACAGCAGATATAGGTGAAACTGTACCTTTTAAAGCGACTGTCACGCAAGGTGACGAAAAAATAAAAGATGCTGACGAGGTCGAATTTGAAATATGGGAAGAAGGAAAAAAAGAAGACAGTGAAATGATCAAAGCGAAAAATAACAAAGACGGCACATACGAAGCTGAGAAGTCTTTTGATGCCAATGGCGTGTACATTGTGCAGGTACATGTGACAGCAAGAGGATTGCACAACATGCCGAAAAAATCAGTGACAGTTGGGGAAGGGGCTGCTGAAGAAGAGGACGGCCATCATCATGGGGACCATGGCCACCACCATCAAACTGAGGGTTTTAGCATGCACTTCATGGAACCAAGAAACGTAAAAGCGGGAAAGAAAGCCGAGCTTATGGCTCATCTTGAACTTAAGAACAAGCCTATGGAAGCTGCACGTGTCCGCTTTGAAATTTGGACTGATGGTTCCGATAAACACGAGTTTGTGGATGCGAAAGAGTCCAAACCTGGAGAATATACAGGACACTATGATTTTAAAAAGCCCGGAATGTACAAAATTCAGGTGCATGTCGAAAATGATGAAGGTTTGCATGAGCATGAAGAGCATGAAATAGAAGTGAAATAAAAAAAGGAACGTTCACACCAAGGGAGTGGGCGTTCCTTTTTCTTTGTTTTATGACGGAGAAGGTGGGATTCGAACCCACGCGGCGGTTGCCCGCCCTAATGCATTTCGAGTGCATCCCCTTCAGCCGGACTTGGGTACTTCTCCAAATGTGAAAACGACCTTTCGCATCATCGGCCGTTCGAATGCTGGTGACAGGACTTGAACCTGCGACCCCATCATTACGAGTGATGTGCACTACCATCTGTGCTACACCAGCGCAGAAAAATTATAAGAGAATAATAATATATATGGATTGTTTTTTCAAGAATTTGTTCTTGGATGGGGTTCCATACTCTGCTAAAGATAATAAACGGCCCAAGTGCTCATCACTCGGGCCGCAGGCGATTCGTTCATTATTTACAATCCTGGAATTTCTCAACACGAAGTCCGTTTCGGTCGGCTTCCATCAATTCAATGGAGTAATTTGGCAGTACTGCCTGCATACCCTTCACGATTGATTCCCCGGTTCCTTTTGGAGCAAAGGATATCATTGTCGGTCCTGCACCGCTTATCACTGTTCCGAATGCTCCCATTTCCCTTGCAGCCTGGCGGATCTCATCGTAGTTTGGAATCAACGAAGCACGATAAGGCTCATGGAAGAGGTCGGCTTCCATCATTCTGCCGGCAAGCCCATAATCCCCTGATAGCAGTCCTGCAATCATGACATTCCCAATTCCGCTTGCAGCCGTTGCATCCGCTCGGCTGAACGTTTCAGGAAGAACTTTCCTGGCAGTTTCTGTCTTCAATTCGAAATTTGGAATATATAGGACAAGGTCCATGTTTAGATCGTCTGTTTGAAAATACTCCACTTTGTCTGTCCGCTTTGTTTCTGCCGTGACAATCAATCCGCCGAGCAGGGCCGGAGCGACATTATCCGGATGGCCTTCAAATTTTGTGGCCCATTCCAATTTTTCCTCCGGAGTTAATTCCAACTGGCAAAGCTGGTTGGCAAGTTCTATTCCGGCTACGACTGCTGAGGCGCTGCTTCCCATACCGCGGGCCAAAGGGATTTCACTTTCAACAACCACTTTACAAGGAGGAAGGACGGCTTCACATTCCGAAGCCATCCTTTCCGCCATTTGGTAAATAAAATGTTCTTGGGCTGCATCAGCAGGGGGGAGATGCTCTGAGCGGTGCTCAAATACCCATTCGTCACTTCTTTGAACGTGTAATGTCAAATAACGGTTCAGTGCCATTCCGACAGAATCGAATCCCGGGCCGATATTTGCGGTGCTTGCCGGAACAGAGATAGTGAAGCCGTTCATTCATTAACCACGCCTTTAATATAGTCTATAATGACATTTTCATCATTTGGAAGGACGACAGGATTGTACTCAATTTGAGATATGGCAGTTTGCGGGTCTTTCAGTCCGTTACCTGTCAATACAGCGACAACCTTGCTTCCTTTTTTGATGCTGCCGTTTTTCACCTGCTGAAGTACACCAGCAATAGATGCGCATGAACCAGGCTCGGCGAACACGCCTTCCTTACGTGCAATCAATTGGAATGCTTCTAGAATTTCTGCATCCGTTACAGACTCGATTTTACCTTCGGACTCATCTCTTGCTGCTGTCGCAAGGTTCCAGCTTGCAGGGTTTCCAATCCGGATGGCAGTTGCTACAGTTTCGGGATTTGCAATAGGCTCACCTTTCACAATCGCAGCTGCACCTTCCGCTTCGAAACCGTACATCTTAGGAAGTCCTGTCTGCTTCTCTTCGTTATATTCCTTGAATCCTTTCCAATAAGCGCTGATGTTTCCGGCATTCCCTACAGGGATGGCCAAAACGTCCGGAGCAGCGCCAAGCTGGTCGCAAATTTCAAACGCAGCTGTTTTCTGCCCTTCAATCCGGTAAGGATTGACAGAGTTTACAAGAGTAACAGGTGCTGTCTCACTGATTTTACGGACCATTGCCAAGGCTTCATCAAAGTTGCCTTCTATTTCAACGATTTCTGCTCCGTACATTATTGCCTGCGCCAATTTGCCAAGTGCGACCTTTCCGTTCGGAATAACGATGATCGCCCTGATTCCGGCTTTGGCGGCATAAGCCGCAGCAGCAGCAGATGTATTTCCTGTTGAGGCGCAAATGATCGATTTGCTGCCATCCTCAACAGCTTTTGCCACAGCCATGACCATTCCGCGGTCTTTAAATGAGCCGGTAGGGTTGGCTCCTTCCACTTTTGCGTACAATTCAATTCCCAGGTCTTTAGATAAATGGGCCAGATGTACTAAAGGTGTGTTACCTTCCTGAAGTGTTAATCTTGGTGTTTTTTCTGTCACAGGCAAATAAGGTTGATAATGCGAGATCAGGCCCGGCCAGTTCATTTTTCTCCATTCCCCTCTACACGATAATAACTGATTACGTCTTTTACAACGGACAAATCCCTAAGCTTCATTAAGGCCTCTTGGAAGTTTTCCAAGGAAACTGTATGTGTAACAATGATGATTTCAGCCAGTTCCCCTTTATTGAGCGGAGTTTGCAGGATTTTTTCAAAACTGATACCCAACTCGTTGAACAAAGTAGTGATTTGTGAAAATGCTCCAACTTCGTCAGCCAAATGAAGCCTGAAATAGAATTGTCCAAAACGCTCCTTAGGAGATTTTAACACACTTTCATATCTTGGGGCTACAGCGCTTTTTCCATTCACGCCAAGAAGCAGGTTTTTAATGACGGCAACAACGTCAGCCATGACGGCAGTGGCTGTCGGCAGGCTTCCTGCACCCGGTCCGTAGAACATTGTTTCACCGACTGCTTCACCTTGCACATAAATGGCGTTATACTCATTTTTGACAGAGGAGAGCGGATGGCTCTTGGATAAAAATGTCGGCTGGACGCTCACTTCCACTTTATGGTCGTCGACTTGAGCAAATCCGATCAGCTTCATGGAATAACCAAGTTTTTGTCCATAATGCAGGTCTTCAAGGGATAGCTTGCTGATACCTTCCACCTCCACATCATCAAGAGCAACGCTTGTGGAAAAGGCGAGTCTTGCAAGGATTGCCATTTTTCTGGCAGCATCCAGCCCTTCAACGTCAGCAGTCGGGTCCGCTTCGGCAAATCCGAGTTCCTGCGCCTTTTTCAGGGCATTTTCATAGGACTGACCTTCCTCTTCCATTTTTGTTAAAATATAATTAGTTGTACCGTTGACGATCCCCATCACTTTTTTCAGGCGGTCGGATACCAAACCTTCGGTCAATCCACGCAAAATAGGGATACCGCCGCCGACACTCGCTTCGTAAAACAGGTCAACGCCGTTTTCAACAGCCGCTTTTTGCAATTCGGGCCCATGGAGTGCAATCAGATCCTTATTAGCCGTAACGACATGTTTTTTCGCCTGGATTGCTTTTGTTATATGTTCTCTGGCTTCTTCAATTCCGCCCATCACTTCAACGACAAGATCGATTTCTGGGTCTTGAAGCACATCATCCGGGTTGGAGGTGAGGAATGTCTGGCCAATTTGAATGTCTCTTTCTTTCTCTGTGTTCCGTACAAGAATGCTTTTTACTTTGACACCGCAGCCGAGTTGGTGAACCAGCTCATCCTGGTGGTTTTCAACCAGCTGTACTACACCGGAACCAACAGTTCCCAAACCTAATAATCCGATAGATACATAGTCTTTCTTCATTAAAAATTCCTCACCTTTCTGTCTGTCTATAAAGTACATTTGTTTTTATATAGTAGACATTTAAGTTTTAAAAGTCAAGGTGTTTTTTAATGCTTTTAGCTTCTTTTGAACAGAATGTGTCAAAGGGAAAAGAGGAATTCAAATATTTTTCTCGAAATAATATTTGTTAGATGGTAAAACATGAGGAGGAATCCGATGATGCTGGAACCGACGAACAGCTCACCTGTCCTAAGAAAAAGGCCAGGCACTTGGAATAAAAAGAAAATCGCGTGGATTGCCGGAATCATTATCATTTTATTGGCCTTTTCTACTTGTATCGGAGTTTCCGTATATGTCGGGACGAATTTGACAAAGCCTGCAAAAAAAGCGATTGAGGTACTGCCAAGCGATTATGAGATGGAATATAAGGATATTGAGTTTATGAGCAAGGATGAAAAGACGAAGCTTTCCGGATGGGTGCTCGAGCCGCCGGGCACGGCGAAAATGAATGTTGTTTTCGCACATGGCTACAAAGGAAACCGCTATGAAGAGAATATTCCGTTCTTGCCGCTGGCCAGCAACCTGCTTGCTGACGGCTATCGTGTCATCATGTTCGATTTCCGCCATGCAGGAGAATCGGATGGGGAGATGACAACGGTCGGGGTAAAAGAAAAGCTTGATTTGCTTGGTGCCATTGACTGGACGGCCGAAAATTATGAAGAGCCTGTCGGGTTATTGGGTATTTCAATGGGGGCTGCCACTTCAATATTGGCCGCGGCTGACTCGGAAGATGTTATTGCTGTTGTTGCCGACAGTCCTTTCAGCGACCTGCACGACTATTTGAAGGTGAACATGCCAGTGTGGACCGGCTTGCCGAACTTTCCGTTTACGCCTCTTATTTTGACCATCATACCGATGATGGCGGACATTGACCTTGATGAAGCAAGTCCCATCAGTGTATTGGACAGAGTCGCTCCGAGGCCGGTTCTTTTTATTCATAATAAAGGAGATGGGTCAATCCCTTATACGGAAAGCGAAATGATGGCGAAGAAGGATCCGGAGCATTTTACCTTATGGCTTACGGAAGGAGAAGGCCATGTCAAATCCTTTGAGCAGAATTCCGAGGAATATGTTGAAAAGGTGAAAGGGTTTTTCGATGATGCACTGGCAGGAGTTAAAAAATAAAGAAATGAGTGAACAGATTGGAAGAGCAGGCAAGGGAATTAAGGCGAATTCGGATTACGTTAATTTTTTTGGTGATTGTCACTCTTATTAGCGGGGGTAATTCGGATGTTCATGTGGACTATCCTGATGATGGCAATGAAATGGAGATTTCACAGCAAAATGTCGTTCCATTGGGAGATGGCCGTTTCGGCGTAATTGACTATAACTATTTGGAAATATATGAGTATGATTCTGAACATAATAAAGTAAAGAAAGTGAAAGAAGTTTCACTCGATGAATTAAATGAATGATTGCGGAGCGGGTGTTTAGACAGTGAGTGAAAACATTTCAATAGAACCACTGAACGAAAAGTTTTTTCAACAGCCGACGCTCGAACTGGCCCGGTCGCTTCTGGGCTGCCTGCTTGTGAAAGAGACGGAGGGGAGGCTCACCGCTGGCTATATAGTGGAAACGGAAAGCTATAGAGGACCGCATGACCGTGCTGCGCACAGCTTCGGAAACAGAAGGACGAAGCGTACGGAAATCATGTTTGGACAGGCAGGTCTCGTGTACACATATACGATGCATACGCATTGCCTGATCAATGTGGTCAGTGCAGGTGTTGATGAACCGGAAGCCGTTCTGATCCGTGCGTTGGAACCTTTTAAAGGGATTGAGTTGATGAAGCGGAGGCGTCCAGTCGACCAAATGAAAAATTTGACGAACGGCCCGGGAAAATTGACCAAAGCGATGGGGATTACAATGGAAGATTACGGACGAAAATTTTTCGAGCGGCCGCTGTTCATCAGTGAAGGAATTTCCCCTGATGAGATTGAACAGGGAACAAGGATTGGGATTCAAAATACGGGCGAGGCGCGCTTTTATCCGTGGCGTTTTTGGATTAAGGGAAATCAATATGTATCAAAGTAAAGAACCTTCATTTCTGGAGGTTCTTTTTGTATGAAAAAAACGCTTGGATTAGAAAGTGAGCAAGGTGATCTAAAACGCGGCTGGCTCAAATGTCGGTCACTGGTCGCAGTCTCCAGTGCCCGCGCAAGGGGTTTATCGCCGACCGCGGTAACTGGGCGCAGTCTCCAGTTGCCCGCGCAAGGGGTTTATCGCCGACCGCGGTAACTGGGCGTCGTCTCCAATGCCCGCGCAAGGGATTTATCGCCGACCGCGGTAACTGGGCGTCGTCTCCAGTGCCCGCGCAATAGGCTTATCACCGACCGCGGTCACTGGGCAGGAAAGATGCACGCAACCGCTGTGCTGCTCCAAAACCCGTCTGCCCCAACTAAAACGACTTACGTTCGATGGCTTGAATCCGCACAATAAATCCCTCCCACACCAGCCTTTTTTCAAAAATAGGTTTGACATGTATGTTTGTATTAGTGTACTATCTAATTAATACACTGGTACAAAAAGCAAACGGAGGGAAATATAATGAAGGCATTTATAGGATTATTGAGAAAAGACTTGACCATTATAAGGAACTGGTATCTGACATGGTTTGCTTTCATGCTTGTAGGGATGGTTGGAATATATGTTTTTTCAGTATATGTTTCCGAACCGAGCATTCCTGTCCCATTCCTTGTGATGATGGCCAGTTTGCATCTGCTCTTGGCACCACTGACGATGCTGACGGCTCTCAATTCGGAGGGCAAGACACAATTATGGCTCTATAACCCGCAGAGCAGTGCGAAACTGCTGCTGTCAAAACTCAGTGCAGCCGCTGTTATTCAGTTGCTGGCGCAATTTTTCATTTTACTGTATGCCTTTTTTGTCATGAAAATCTTGCTTGCTAACGGCCTGATTGACAGCTACAACAGTTTTCTTCCTGTAAAGCAAGGGCTTTTCATGCAACTCGGAATTTTTGCGGTTGCCATATATTTTTCGGTATGGGTTATTTTCCTTTGGACGCTTTATCACTTGCTTGGCAAATATCCGGCCATTAAAAATTTCCGCTGGCTTGCAGTCCTTCTTGTCTGGTTCGCATTCGGATTTCTGGAAACCCTTCTATCCAAGACGAAGCTGTTTAAAAAAGAAATGTTTTTCTCTGTCAACATCAATATTTCACCCAAAATGGACTATGGGACGCACAACAGCTGGAATATCGTCTATACCGATGCTCACATTCCGCTGCTAATAATCGGTCTGTACGCTGTTGTGGCGATCATCGTTTTCCTTCTCGCCAGCTGGCTTCTTGACAGGAAAGTCGAGGTGTAATTATGGCAAAAGATTTTGAAGCATCTAAACCCATTTATATACAGATCACTGAAAAGATTTTTCAAAGGATTATCCGCGGTGAAATCAAGCCTGGGGAAAAATTGCCTTCCGTAAGGGAAATGGCGGTGCAGTCGGGTGTCAACCCAAATACGGTACAAAGGTCATATGCGGAAATGGAAAGGATGGGTGTTGTGGAGACAAAGCGCGGGCAGGGAACATTTGTCATTGAGAGGGAAAGTATCGTGGATGAATTGAAGCACTCCATGCAAATAGAAGTGATCGGCCAATTTGTAAAAAGCATGGAAGAATTGGGATTTACGAAACAGCAAATGGTGAGCGGATTAAAAAATTTCTTGGAAGAAGGTGAACAGGGTGAGCATTGAGTTAAACGGCGTCACGAAAAAGTATGGGAAAGAAAAGGCTTTGAACAATGTTACATTGCATTTTGAGCCCGGTAAAATTTACGGACTGCTCGGCCCGAACGGCAGTGGAAAGTCCACCACCCTGAAATTGATCACAGGCCTGGTCTATCCGAACAGCGGAACTGTTTCAGTTTTACAGGAAAATGTGACGAGAAGGATCAGTAAGCATGTTGCATACATGACAGAACTGGATATGTTCTACGATTCTTTTACCGGAGGAAAAATGATTGATTTCTATGACTCTCAATTTCCTGACTTTGACAGGGAAAAGGCCTTTCAGCTTCTTCAGGAGATGGAGCTTTCAGCGGATAAAAAAATCAAACAGCTTTCCAAAGGGAACAGGGGAAGATTGAAGCTTGTGCTGACATTGGCGAGGGATGTTCCTGTTGTATTGCTTGATGAACCATTTTCCGGCTTGGACCCCATGGTGAGAGATTCGATTGTCAAAAGCCTGCTGGCTTATATCAATTTTGAGAAACAGACAGTCATCATCGCCACCCACGAAATTGACGAGATCGAACCGATTATGGATGAGGTCGTTGCCATTTACAACGGGGATATTATCGGCCATGAAAATGTGGAAACCCTGCGCGAAGAACAAGGATTATCCGTCCTAGAATGGTTTAAATCAACAATGGCAAACAAGAGAAAGGAGGTGTAATGGCGATGGGAGCAGTCGTTGAGCTTGAAAAGGTGACGAAAACGATTAAGGGAAGAAAAATCATCGACGATCTAAGCTTTAGCGTCAACGCCGGTGAGGTGTTCGGTTTTTTGGGGCCGAACGGTGCGGGTAAAACGACAACGATCAGAATGATTGTCGGCCTGATCGGCATGACGTCCGGAGAAATAAAAATATGCGGCAAAAGCGTCGGCAAAGAATACGAGAACGCTATCAGCCATGTAGGAGCCATCGTTGAAAATCCTGAACTGTATAAATTTCTGTCCGGCTATCAGAACCTTCAGCAGGCCGCACGCTTAAGCAAAGGAGTAACGAAAGAAAAAATTGACGAGATTGCTGCGCTTGTCGGATTGACGGATAGAATACATGACAAAGTCAAAACTTATTCCTTAGGGATGAGGCAAAGATTAGGCATTGCCCAAAGCCTCCTGCATGATCCGAAAATCCTCATTCTGGATGAGCCGACCAACGGACTCGATCCTGCCGGCATCAGAGAGATCAGGGACTATTTAAGAAGATTGGCCGAAAAAAAGAATCTGGCCATTATCGTATCCAGCCACCTGCTGTCCGAAATGGAAATGATGTGCGACCGGATCGCCATTATACAAAAAGGAAAGCTTATCAACATTCAAAATGTGTCAAGCGATGAGACGGAATCAGACAAAAAAACCTATTTCTGTGATGTGGATAACCGAAATAAGGCAATAAAGGTGTTGGCAAGAAAAGGTATCCAGGCTGTAAAGCATGATAAAGGCGTCCAGATCTATTTGGAAACAGGCGAGGTTCCGGATGCATTGCGTCTGCTCCTGGAGAATGATTTGCTTGTTTTTGAGATGCGTCCTGTCAAGAAATCTCTTGAGGAAAAGTTTTTGGAAATAACCAATCATTCGGAGGTGGCTGCCCGTGTTTAATTTAGTTCGAAATGAATGGGAGAAGGTTTTCAGGCAAAAAAGCACCTTTATCATGATTGGATTCCTCATTCTGGTAGTGTTTGTCAATGCCGGCATAACCAAATATCTTGAAGGAAAAGAAAGACCGTCAGGAAATGACTGGAAGCAGGAACTGATGGCGGAAAATGAATCGCTGAAGCAGGAGTCTGACGGCGTGCAAATCATGACTCCGTCCATGAAGGAATTTATCCATAAACAGGTGGCTGTCAATGAATATCGGATAAAAAATGACCTGCCCCCAGCTTCCAAAAGCACAGTTTGGACATTCATCAATGATTCCGCTGGACTGATTCCTTTAGCCGGGCTGTTCGTGTTGATTATTGCTGCAGGAATTGTGGCCAACGAGTTTTCATGGGGAACCATCAAAGTACTGCTTGTAAAGCCGTATAAGCGATGGAAGATCCTGCTTTCCAAATATATTGCCGTCAATCTTTTCCTGCTGCTGATGCTCATTCTATTGTTTGTTTTTTCAGGGATTGCCGGAGCTGTACTATTCGGGACAGGGGAAGCGGCAGCAAATGTCCACTTGGCGTATGTAAACGGCCGGGTCGAAGAGCAAAGCCTGTTCTTGTATTTGATTAAATCCTATGCGTTCAGCTCTTTAAGCATCTTTTTGCTTGCCGCCATGGCTTTTATGATATCGGCGGTGTTCAGAAGCAGCGCGCTTGCAATAGGCCTTTCAGTATTCCTGCTTTTTACAGGGGGAACGATCACGAATTTGTTGGCGAGCAAATTTGAATGGGCAAAATACAGCCTGTTCGCAAATACAAATTTGATGCAATATGTCGACGGATTGCCAATGGTCGACAGTATGACGATGAAGTTTTCCGTAATAATTTTATTAGTCTATTTTTCCATATTTCACATCTTGGCATTTGCTTTTTTTACAAGGCGGGATATCGCGGCATAGCCGTGTAAAGTGCAAAAATGAATCCATATTCCCGCTACGGATTATCTACGGAAAATAATTTGATAGAATAATAATATATTGGATATTCTCTCCCTTTTTGGTATATTAGTGTTGTAACGAAAAAGCAAATGAATTGCAATTGGCATCATAGAATGATAGAGGAGGCAATTGTTTGCTTACCGTTGCAAAAATACCAAAAAGGGGGAATTAGCTTGAAGAAGAAGCGATTTGCTTTATTGAGTTTTGCAACCGCATTCATGCTGCTGCTCGGAGGCTGTTTCAGCGGCGAAACCGAGTCGAAGCCGGATTCTTCTGATGGAGAAAAAACCGGTGAAGAACAGTCCGATGGCAAAAAGGTATTGAACCTGAACAACAAAGAAGAGCCGGGATCACTGCATCCGGGGACAGCCCAGGGAACCCACGATTCATGGGTCTTGGAGCATGTTTTTGAAGGATTGACAAAGAAAACTCCTGAAGGGGAAATTGTTCCCGGAATGGCAGAAGATTGGGAGGTCAGTGATGACGGCATCACCTGGACATTCAATCTGAAAGATGATGTGGTATGGTCCAACGGCGATCCGGTAACTGCCCATGACTTTGAATATGCGTGGAAATATGTACTCAATCCTGAAACCGCTTCCGAATACGCTTACCAGATGTATTATCTTGCGGGAGGGGAAGAGTACAACAGCTCCGAAGACAAGGATAAATATGCCGAGTTGGAAGAAAAGGTCGGAGTAAAGGCATTAGACGACCATACGCTTGAAGTCAAGCTTGCTGAGCCGACGCCTTATTTCCTTGATTTGACATCTTTTTATACGTATTATCCTGTGAACAAAAAGGTCCAGGAAGAAAATCCCGACTGGGCATTGGAAGCAGACAGCTACGTATCTAACGGTGCATTTAAGCTGGCTGAATGGAAACATAAAGAAAGTTTGAAATTGGAGAAAAGCGAAAACTATTATGACAAGGACAAAATTAACCTGGATGAAGTCAATTTTGTCATGATTGCCAATGAAGATACTGCCTGGCAAATGTATCAGGCGGATGAACTTGATTTAGTCTACCCGCTTCCGCAGGATGTCACGGGTGAACTGAACAGTAAAGACGATCCAGAGTTTGAAATAGCTCCGGATTTGGCTGTTTACTATTATAATTTAAACAACGAGGTAAAACCGTTCAATAATGCAAAGGTCAGAAAAGCCCTCTCGATGGCGATTGACCGGAAGGCGCTTGTTGAACATGTAGCGCAGGGGGGCCAGAAGCCGGCATACGGTATAGTCCCGCCGGGAATCCCTGATGTTGAGGGAGATTTCCAGGAAAACTCCGGGGAACTATTTAAAGAAGATGTGGAAGAAGCCAAAAAGCTTTTAAAAGAAGGGCTCGCTGAAGAAGGCTTGGATAAAATGCCGAAATTTACATTTACTTATAACACGGATGAGGGACATAAGAAAATAGGCGAGGCTGTACAAGAAATGTGGCGTAAAAACCTGGGTATTGATGTGACATTGGAAAATGTCGAATTCCAGGTCAAGCTTGACCGCGAAAAAGCAGGAGATTATGAAATTTCCCGTGCCGGCTGGGTTGGAGACTATGTCGACCCGATGACATTCGTAGATCTATGGGTATCCGGAGGCTCCTTCAACGATGCCAACTGGAGCAACGAAGAATATGACAAGAATGTCAAGCTTGCCAAAACATCCATGGATGCAAAAGAACGCATGGAAGCCATGCACAAAGCCGAGGAAATTTTAATGGATGAGATGCCAATCATCCCGCTTTATTTCTACACAAAGCCTTTTACTGTCAAACCGCATGTAAAAGGTGTCTTTACACCGATCAACCGATACCCGCAGTTCATTTATGCTGATATTGAAAAATAACCATGCATTCCAAAATCGAGGTATGCCATTTTTGGCATACCTGGTTTTGCTGCATTATAGGGTTAGCGGTCTAGTCAACCAAGAAAAAAGCACTATGAAAGAGGTGTAAAAGATGTGGAAATACACGTTGAATCGATTATTCTGGGCAATTATTACTGTGTGGGTCATCATCACCCTCACCTTTATCATTATGAAAATTATTCCGGGGAATCCATTTGCAAGAGAAGGTGCCATGCCCCCGGCTGTATATAATAACCTGCAGCGTCATTATAATTTGGACAAGCCGGAAATTGTCCAATATGGCCATTATTTAAAGTCTGTTCTCCAATTCGATTTCGGGCCATCCATGAAAACAAAATCCATATCAGTCAATGATTATATTAAAAAAGGGTTTCCCGTTTCTCTTCACCTGGGTCTCCAGGCACTATTGATAGCGGTTGCTTTCGGTTTGATCCTGGGAGTCATTGCGGCATTGTACAGAAATCGATGGCCTGACTACAGTTCGATGGTACTTGCCATTATCGGCCTGTCGGTCCCGAATTTTGTCTTTGCAACCTTCTTGATCTACTATGTTGCAGTCCAGTGGGAATTGCTGCCGGTTGCCACATGGAAGTCGTGGGCGCATACGATTCTGCCTTCAATCGCACTTGCCATGATGCCGATGGCCTTTATCGCCAGGCTTATGAGATCCAGCATGCTGGAAGTAATGAGCCAGGATTATATTTTAACTGCCAAGGCAAAAGGGTTGGCCAGAAGTGTCATCATTTTAAAGCATGCGATCCGGAATGCCATTCTGCCTGTCGTGACGGTTCTTGGAATCCTGACTGCCAATCTGGTGACCGGAAGTTTTATCGTTGAGTTTATTTTCGGTATACCAGGCATGGGGGAAATGTTTGTAAAAAGTATCTTCAACCGTGATTACCCTGTCATCTTAGGGTCTACGATCTTCTACAGCATCATTCTTATTGGATTGATCTTTATTGTAGATATCGCCTATACATGGATTGATCCGAGAATCAAGATTACAAGGGAGAGCAGCTGATGAGCAAGCAGGAACTGAAATTGACGGAAGAGATGTTTTTGCCCGCGGAAGACAATTATAAAGAAGCTGAGAAAATTGCCAGGCCTTCTGTTTCCTACTGGTCAGATGTATGGCGGAGACTGGTTGAAAACAAGCTTGCGATGCTCGGATTGATTGTCATTATTTTATTGACCATCATGGCGATTATCGGCCCGCATTTGAACGAATACACGTATTACGAACAAGATTTTACAAAAAAGAATGTGAAGCCTAACGCTGAGCATTGGTTCGGTACAGACTCAGCCGGAAGGGATCTGTTCACCCGCAGCTGGTACGGCGCAAGAATTTCTCTGTTTATCGGAGTGATGGCTGCGCTGATCGACTTTTTGATTGGTGTTACGTACGGCGGTATTTCAGCCATTAAAGGCGGGCGCGTGGACAACGCTATGATGAGGATTGCCGAAATTCTTTATGCCATTCCTTATTTGCTTGTTGTTATTTTGGTCATGATTGTCATGGAAAAAGGAATTTGGCCGATCATTATCGCTTTGTCGATCACTGGCTGGATTCAAATGGCCAGACTGGTAAGAGGCCAGGTTTTACAATTGAAAGAGCAGGAATTCGTCCAGGCTTCCAACGCAATGGGTGCGAAAATGGGCTGGATTTTGCGAAAGCATATGATACCGAATACGCTTGGTCCCATCCTAGTGAATATTACCCTTACCGTTCCGACGGCAATTTTTGCAGAAGCGACCTTAAGCTTCCTTGGGTTGGGCGTCCAAGCACCGCAGGCGAGCTGGGGAACACTCGTCAGCGATTCGCTTGGGAGCATTCACGTCGGGAATTTTTACCAGCTTTTCATACCTGCGATATTAATCTCTTTAACAATGCTGGCCTTTAACGTATTTGGCGACGGACTCAGGGATGCGCTCGATCCCAAATTGCGGGATTAAGAAAGGTGGGGATCGATATGAAGAACGTACTGGAAGTAAAAGACTTGCATGTATCCTTTCACACACACGCCGGGGAAGTAAAAGCTGTCCGCGGTGTCAATTTCAATGTGGGACAGGGAGAGACGGTAGCCATTGTTGGAGAATCAGGCTGTGGAAAAAGTGTGACAGCCAAATCGATTATGAAACTGCTGCCTTCTCCTCCGGTACAATATAAGCAGGGATCGATTGAATTTCAGGGGAAAAACTTGTTAGAAGTCTCCGAAAAAGAAATGCAGCGCATCCGCGGAAATCAAATCAGCATGATTTTCCAGGATCCGATGACATCTTTGAATCCGACAAGCAAGGTCGGAAGCCAAATTATGGAGGCAATTTTAAAACATAATGACATCAACAAAAAAGCGGCTATTGAAAAAGCGATTGATATGCTGAAACTTGTTGGGATTCCGCAGCCGGATAAGCGGGTCAATCAATATCCCCATGAATTTTCCGGGGGAATGCGCCAAAGGGCCATGATTGCGATGGCGCTTGCATGCAACCCCCGCCTGCTGATCGCGGACGAGCCGACAACAGCGCTTGATGTAACCATCCAGGCGCAAATACTGGAACTGATGAAGAAAATCCAGAAGGAAACCGGAACATCCATTATTTTAATCACACATGACCTGGGGGTCGTAGCGGAAGTGGCTGACCGGGTGGTCGTCATGTACGCCGGCCAGGTGGTTGAAACCGGAACGGTGAAGGAGCTGTTTGCCAATCCTCAGCATCCGTACACGATGGGATTATTGAATTCGATCCCGCGTCTGGATATGGATAAAACACAGCCGCTGTCGCCGATTATCGGGACACCGCCGGATTTGATCGAGCCTCCTGAAGGCTGCCCGTTTTATGCCAGATGCCAATATGCCATGCGTGTTTGTAAAGGCAATGATCCGGATCTCGAGGAAGTGAGGACAAACCAATTTGCCGCTTGCTGGCTTCATCATCCTATGGCCCAAAAGAGAGCAAGTGTGTGACAAGGAGGAAGCAGATGGCGCCGCAACTGAAAGAAAAACACTCTTTTGAACAGGAAAGCTCTTCTTCACCATTGATTCAGGTGAAGGATTTGAAGAAATATTTTACGGTAGGCGATAAAAAACTGAAGGCGGTTGACGGGCTGAACCTGGATATTTACCCGGGGGAAACCGTAGGACTTGTCGGCGAAAGCGGCTGCGGCAAATCCACAGCCGGGAGAACAATCATCAGATTGTACGAACCGACGTCCGGTGAAGTTTTATATAACGGAAAAAATATATATGGAAATAATGAACGGGAAATGTCCAAACTGCGCAGGGAAATCCAGATGGTTTTTCAAGATCCATATGCATCATTGAATCCGCGGATGACAGTAGAGGAAATCATCGGGGAGCCGTTTGCGATTCACCATGCATTGGGCGGGAAGAAGAAAAAAGAGCGCATCAAAGAGCTGCTTCGGCTTGTCGGACTGAATACCGATCATATAAGCCGCTTCCCGCACGAATTCAGCGGCGGGCAGCGCCAGCGGATCGGGATTGCCCGGGCACTTGCCTTGGACCCGAAATTCATTGTATGTGACGAGCCGATTTCTGCATTGGACGTTTCAATCCAGGCACAGGTCGTGAACCTGCTGAAGGATTTGCAGCGGAAAATGGGCTTGACTTACTTGTTCATCGCACATGACTTGTCCATGGTCAAATATATATCTGATCGGATCCTTGTCATGTATCTTGGTAAAATGGTCGAGCTGGCGGACAGCGAAGAACTGTATGAAGATCCGTTGCATCCGTATACCAAGGCATTGTTGTCATCAGTTCCGATACCTGATCCGGAATTGAGGCGCGAGCGGATCATCCTCAAAGGGGATGTGCCAAGCCCGATCGATCCGCCAAGCGGCTGCGTATTCCGGACGCGCTGCCCGGCAGCCATGGATGTGTGTGCCAAGGCAGTGCCCGAGTGGCAGGAAGTGAAGCCGGGCCACTTTACAGCGTGTCATTTATATCAATAATGCAGGGTGGGTTGCCCAACAGCCGGATGGCCTGTTGGGCAACCGTACCCGCGGATAATAAAAAATACCCGCGGATAACCTCTCCTCCTCTTTTTGCGAAGACCCTCCTCTATTTTTACTATTTCAGACAAGTTTATTTTAAAATGATAATTGACGAGCAATTATTTTTTATGGTAAAGTAATACCAATTTACAGAAATCCTTTAGTTCGCTAGAGAATTAAAGAATCATAGATTCGGGAAGTGACTTATTATGTTTTTGCCAGCAGGAAGCAGGGATGAGATGGGGCGCACCGTCAGCAATCGCTTTTCTGTCATGGAAAAGTTCAGGGAAGTGGCAGTGTTGCGCGGCTATGAGCAAATTTCTACACCCGTGGTTGAATATGCATCGACTTTTACAAATGAATATGTGGGTATGAACCTTCAAAATATGCTGAAATGGTTCAATTCGGAAGGAGAAATTGAGGTGCTCCGCCCGGATTGGACAACATCCATTGCACGCGCACTTTCTGCACAGGAGCACAAGCCGCAGAAATGGGCTTATCAGGGGTCCGTCTTTAAGACTGACAGGCCGGGAATGGAAGACCATCAGGCCGGGATTGAAATCCTTCATATGCCATCGTTGATGGGCGAGATTGAAAGTCTTCTGATGGCCGGCTCTTTTTTAAAAAGCCTTGGCATTACAGATTATGTAATCGAACTTGGCCATACTGAATTGTATGAAAGCCTTGTTCAGGAGCTTGATTTGAAAAACGATGATGCGGAACGGCTCCGCCAGGCCATGCATGATAAAAGACAGGATGAGGTATACGAAATCGCGCTTCATCATGGTGACAAGGAAACGGCGAAGGAGCTGGCAGCCCTCGTTGATGCATATGGCGGCATAGAAGTGATCGCTGAATATGAAGAACGGTGGAAGGACAGGAAAGACCTGCTCGACATGCTTGCCCAAATGAAAAAGACTGCCAAGATTTTAAGCGAATCGGGCAGCGGCGAAATTCTTGTGGATTTGGGCAGGGTAAAGAACCTTCCTTACTATTCAGGTATGTTATACAGAGGCTTTTTGAAAAAGACAGGTGCTGTCTGCTTCTCCGGAGGACGTTACGACAAACTGTATGACCGGTATGGAGGGCATGTATCCGCAGCAGGCCTTGCGTTCGATGTGAATGTTCTTGCTGAACTTTACCAGGAAGAATCCCCTCTGGAAAAAATCTGCATCATTGCAAATCTTGATTCGCTTGTTTACGCGGAAAAACTAAGGCATTCATACGAAGGTTGCATTGTCGATGTCCGGACGGAAGCGGCTGATCCGGACAATTATGATAAAATAGTGGAAATAAAACTTATTGACGGAAAATATGAGGTGTTGGAAAAGTGAAACCGACGATCGCTCTGACAAAAGGGAGATTGGAAAAGCAATTTCTCGCATTCTTACAATCTAAAGGCTATGATATCGCGCCTTTGACCGATAAAGGAAGAAAACTTCAAATTGAGACGGACGATTTTTTTGCTGTATTTGCGAAGGGAGTGGATGTGGCGACATACGTTGAACATGGAATTGCCGACCTCGGCATTGTCGGGGAAGATATTCTCCTTGAATTCGAGCCGGACGTCTATGACTTATTGCCGCTTCCATTCGGCAAATGCCGTCTCGCCATAGCAGGGGAAGCGGAAGGGCCCCGCTCATTCGGCAAGCAGCGGATTGCAACGAAGTTCCCGAACATCACAACGAAATATTTCAGGGAGCGCGGCAAATCCGTTGACATTGTAAAACTGGAAGGTTCCGTTGAATTGGCTCCGCTTTTGGGCCTGGCGGATAATATCGTGGACATCGTCGAAACGGGCAATACATTAAAAGAAAACGGGCTCGTAGTCAAAGAGGAAATGATGTCCATTTCCGCCCGCTGCATCGCAAACCGTAATTCTTTGAAACTGAAAAAATCTGTATTGGCACCGCTTATCGACTCATTCCGAATCGAGGAGGCTGCCATATGATCCCGGCATATACTGTCAACCAGTTCAGAGATTCATTCATTTCTGCAAAAACGAAAAAGCAGCCTTTTGACGATGAAGTTTTAGAAACGGTAAAAAAAATCCTTGAAGACATCCGCATCCGTGGGGATAAAGCGTTGCAAGAGTACACGGAAAAATTTGACGGGTACAGCGGCGATAATTGGGAAGTGACGAATGAAGAGAGAAAAGCGGCCTGGAAGGAAGTATCTCCTGAAGTGATCGAGTCGCTTGAAAGGGCAGCAGCAAATATCAAAAGCTTTCATTCCAAGCAGCTTCAGCAGTCGCGGATGATGGATATGACGGACGATATCATTTCCGGCCAGCTTTTCAGGCCGATTGAACGCGCCGGAATTTACGTTCCAGGCGGAAAGGCTTGCTACCCATCCACCGTATTGATGAATGCCATCCCGGCGAGCCTTGCAGGCGTACAGGAAATCGTCATGGTGACACCTGTCAGGGGCGGAGACAGCATTCCTGCAGTTTTATCAGTCGCTGCGGATATAGCCGGAGTGGATACGATTTATAAAATTGGCGGGAGCCAGGCGATTGCAGCGCTTGCGTATGGAACGGGCAAAATCCCTTCTGTTGATAAAATTGTCGGTCCGGGAAATGCCTATGTGGCAGCTGCCAAATCTCTTGTATTCGGTGATGTGGGCATTGACATGATCGCGGGTCCTTCCGAAGTCGCCATCATTGCGGACGAAACGGCTACCCCGTCGTATGTCGCGGCCGATTTGATTGCTCAGGCTGAACACGACGAAAAAGCGCGCTCCTTTCTTTTTACGGCTTCAAAAAAACTCATTGACGAAACGTTAGTTGAATTAAAGAAGCAATGTGGGGAACTTCCGAGAAAAGATATTGCGGAAGCTTCCCTCACAAATGAAGGTGCCATTGTTTTAGTGGATTCTGTAGAAGAAGCTTTTGAATTAGTGAATGCTCTTGCCCCGGAGCATCTGGAAATCCAGGTTGAAAATGCCCTGCGGCATTTGAGCAAAGTAAAAAATGCCGGTTCTGTATTCATCGGGCATTACACACCTGAAGCGGTCGGCGATTATTTTGCCGGACCGAACCATGTTTTGCCGACAGTGGGGACGGCCCGTTTTTCATCGGGTCTGTCTGTAGATGATTTCGTCAAAAAGACAACGTACGTTTATTATTCTGAAAAAGCATTGCGCAAAGCGGCCCCTTATGTGGAAACGTTGGCAGCGAAGGAAGAATTGGACGGCCATGCGCGTGCAGTGAAAGTGAGGCTGGAACCGTGAGAAAGACACTCGAAGGATTGATCCCGTATAAAGTGACGTCTGAACAGGCTGATGTGATCCGGCTTGACAACAATGAAGCATACACAAGCCTGCTATCCTATGTTGATTTTTCCGGGCTGGAACAAACGCTGTTGAACCGTTATCCGGCAGAAAGCACGGAAGCGTTGATCGAAGCATACAGCGGGTTTTCGGGTTTTCCTGCCGGAAATATATTGGCGGGAAACGGCTCTGATGAATGCATCACACTCATCTCCCAATATGCCCTTGATCCGGGGGATCAGGTCATCGTATTGGAACCTGATTTTTCCATGTATGAAAAAAATGCCCGCGTCATGGGCGCAGCAGTGACAACGATCCAATTGAACGAAGATTTCTCATTGTCGCTGGATAAAACCAAGGCTGAAATAGAACGCCTGAAACCAAAGTTATTATTCTTATCGAATCCAAACAATCCTACAGGCAGATTATATGAAAATGGGGAAATCGAAGCGTTGATCGATTCCATGAAGCAGGCGGGCGGAATTCTTATTCTGGATGAAGCTTATATCGATTTCGCCGGTGAATCAGCTTTTTCCAAAAAAGTGCTTGATTATGATAATCTCATTATTTTAAGAACAGCTTCAAAAGCATTGGGCATGGCGGCGCTCCGTCTTGGCTTTATTGTTGCCAACGACCGGATTATTGAAGGAATCACAGCGATTAAACCGCCGTATAACGTCAATACCGTTTCCGCACAAATCGGAACGCAGCTTTTGAAAAAGCCGGAGCTTTTGGACCAATTTTTAATTATGCAGCTTGCACAAATTGCCGAGCTCGAAGAAATTTTGAAAGAATTTGCCGGCAGGTTGCCGGGATCCGTATTATACCCGAGCAGCACCAACTTCTATTTAATGAAAATGGAAGGCGCCAAAGATTTGGCAGATTTTTTATATGAAAGAAAAATGAAAATCCGTCTTTTCGACAAAGGTTCTTTTGAAGCTGTCCGGATTTCTGCTGGGGCAAAGGAAGAACATGCGAAGCTGAAAGAGGCATTGATGAATTGGAGTGACAGTCATGCGCCAGGCGTCTAGTAAAAGGGAGACAAGTGAAACAAGGATAGAGCTTGCTGTTAATCTAGATGACCCGACAGAGGTGAATATCCATACGGGGGTCGGATTTTTTGATCATATGCTGACTGCTTTTGCACGGCACGGCAGATTTGGACTGAAGGCGGCCGTGGAAGGCGATTTGCATATCGACAGCCATCATACAGTGGAGGATACGGGGATTGTCCTTGGAAAAGCGATCAGGGAAGCGCTTGGCGACAAGCAGGGGATCGTCCGATTCGGCACTTCCTATGTCCCTATGGATGATGCACTAGGATTTGTTTCGCTTGATATAAGCGGACGCCCGTTCCTGTATTTTGAAGGTGATTTTAAAATGCAGTCATTGGGCAATTTCGATACGGAGCTTGTGAGGGAATTTTTCCAGGCGTTTGCCTTTAACGCCGGCATTACGCTGCACGCCCGGGTTTTATACGGGGAAAATACCCACCATAAAATCGAGGCACTTTTTAAAGCTCTTGGACGGGCTTTAAGAGAAGCGGTCAATATTGATCCTGAAATAAAAGGGGTTCTTTCAACGAAGGGTCTCTTGGAATAGTAAATATAAGCAAAACGATTGCAGGAGGAACCAATGAAAATTTTACCGGCGATGGACTTGATTGATGGAAAGTGCGTCAGGCTTTATCAGGGAGATTTCAACCAAACGACACAGGTGGGGAGCGATCCGGAATCTCAGCTTCAAACATTTATCGAAGATGGGGCGGAAATCGTCCATATCGTTGATTTGGACGGGGCCCGTTCGGGGAAGCCCGACCAGCTTGAATTGATTTCAAAGCTTTGTGCCAAATCGACTGTGCCTATCCAGATTGGAGGCGGTATCCGCAACCTTGAAACCGTCAAGGCATACGTTGAAGCAGGTGCCGAGCGTGTCGTTATTGGTACGGCAGCAGTCGAGGATGAAGATTTTTTAAAAGAAGCATTGAAAGATTACAAGAAAAACATCGTCATCGGAATTGATGCCCGCAATGAAAAGGTGGCTGTATCCGGGTGGGAAACTGAGACGGAAGTGGATTACATCGAGTTCGCCAAAAAGATGGAGGAGCTCGGAATAGAAACGATCGTTTTCACAGATATTTCAAAGGACGGCACGATGCAGGGCCCGAATCTCGAACAGTTGAAAAAGATCAACGATGCAGTCGGATGTAAAATTGTCGCTTCAGGAGGAATCAGAAACGAGGCTGACCTCGATGCGGTTGCACAACTTGGCATTGAGGAAGCGATTGTCGGAAAGGCAATGTATGAAGGCACGGTAAAATTAAGGAGGTCATGAAAGATGAAAAAAATTATTCCTTGTTTAGACGTAAAAGATGGGCAAGTGGTGAAAGGAATCAATTTTGAAGGGCTTCGCCTAATGGGCGACCCGGTGGAGATGGCCTCGAATTATTCGAAAAATGGTGCAGATGAATTGGTGCTTTTGGATATTTCGGCTACGACCGAAGGAAGAGATACGATGGTGGATGTTGTAAAAAGGGTGGCTGAAAACATTTCGATTCCTTTTGCCGTCGGCGGCGGGATCAAAACATTGGATGATATCTCCCGGGTTCTCGGTGCAGGTGCGGATAAAGTAGGGATCAATTCGGCTGCCGTGGACCGTCCTGAACTGATCAAGGAAGCGGCGGAAAAATTCGGTTCCGAAAAGATCGTCGCGGCAGTGGATGCCAAGCAATTCCCGGATGGCTCATGGCATGTTATGACCCATGGCGGCATGAAGGATGCCGGACTGGATGCCGTGCAGTGGTCCAAAATGATTGAAGAGCTGGGAGCAGGTGAAATTTTACTGACGAGCGTTGATCGTGACGGCATGAAAGACGGGTATGATTTGGAATTGACAAAAGCGATTGTCGATGCGGTTGACATTCCGGTTACGGCTTCCGGCGGCTGCGGCAACGCAGGGCACATCGTCGAAGTGTTTGAAAAGACGGACTGCGCCTCGGCGTTGGCGGCCTCCATTTTTCACGAAAATACCGTCAGCATTTCCGAAGTGAAAAAGCTGTGCAGCGAGCAGGGAGTGAACGTCAGTGACTCCTGATTTCTCCAAGGGGCTGCTTCCGGCAATCGTCGTTGATGACAAGAGCAGTGAAGTACTAATGCTCGCCTACATGGACGAGACAGCTTTTAACAAAACAGTGGAAACAAAGGAAACGTGGTTTTATTCCAGATCCCGCAAGGAATATTGGAATAAAGGTGCTACGTCCGGAAACAAGCAGCGGGTCAAATCCATCCAGGCGGATTGCGACGGCGATACTTTGCTGGTCAGGGTTGACCCGCTCGGCCCTGCCTGCCATACAGGCAAAAAATCATGTTTTTTTGACACAGTCGAAGGCGATTATGAAGAACTGCCTTTGTCATCCGTCATTTCATCTCTTGATGAAGAAATAAAAGACAGAAAAGCAGAGCCTGTTGAAGGATCATATACCGCTTATTTATTTGAAAAAGGCACAGATAAAATCGCCAAAAAACTGATTGAAGAAGCAGGCGAAGTCATTATAGCAGCTAAAAACAAGGACAAGGAAGAGCTTGTCAATGAATTTGGCGACCTTTTTTACCATTGCCTCGTTCTGATGGCGGATCAAAATGTGCCGCTTGAAGCTGTATTGGCAGAACTGCGGAACCGCTCATCCAAAAAAGGAAACTTAAAAAAAGAGCGGCGAGAAATTGAAAACTGGTAAATGGAACAGGTGAGGGAACCACTGACTCCTTCACCTGATTTTTTGGGGTATTCGGATGATCGGGTGGAATCACATGGTTGATTGGAATATTATACTAACTTTAAATGGTTAATAGATGGTATCATTTTACGATAAACGGGCGTTTGTGGATTCAATTAAAACTTTGAATCTATTTTTTCCGCTTTCGCTTTGAACGTGCAGGCAGAATGTTAATGACATCAACGTCACCATCATCTTCATAAACCACATAAAAAATCACATAATTTAACATTCGATGTCGACTTTTTCCGTAGGTAAGACAACGAAAACCTTTAAAATCTCCCTGCTCAACTAACCTTCCTGCATACGGAAAAGAAGATAACAGTCGATCAATTTCATCGATCATGTTACCTTCTTTAGTAAACCACCAATCAAGTACATCTTCTCCTTGCTCCGCAAAGAAGGCTTGGATTTGATCCAGACACCTGTTAAATTCTTCTGTAAAATGAACCGAAAACCTCCGGTTACCTTCTTTGGTCATACCGCAACTCCTTTAACTCTTTCGCGGTATAGCGTTTCATATCTGGATTGTTAAGATAACGTTGTAGTGATTCCTTTAATTCTGGGTATTCTTCGATTTTCTGAGCCAGGTTATTGGAGTTTTCATCTATGGAAGGCGTATCATGTACCTCCAAAGAGAATAGTTTTCCATCGGCAACAAACATTGCCGAATTTTTATCATTCAAGGCGTTTGCGATTTCTTCTTTCGCATTCTTGCTTAATGCGCACATTATTCATCACCTCGAAGGTTTCGTTTTTTATTTTCCTTATTATAACACAGTAGGGGAGTATCCCGAACATCATCACATCATTTTGGTCCCTTTCACATAAAAAGCCTCCCCAATGACCAGCTCATCATTGAGAGGCGACTCCTATTCACGGCTTCAATACCACTTTTATACAATCATCCTCATGGTCATTGAATATTTGGTACGCATGCGGAGCTTCTTCAAGCGGGAGCTTGTGTGTAATGATTTCCGTTGGATCGAATTGTTCATCCATGATTTTTTCATACAGCTCCGGCATGAGGTGGGCGACAGGAGCCTGTCCCATTTTCAACGAGATATTTCTTGAGAAAAAATCGCCTAATGGAAACATATTATAATTCATGCCGTAGACTCCCGTGAGCTGGATCGTACCAAATTTCCGGACGGCTTTCGCAGCGATTTGGATTGCGCTCATCGTACCGCCTTGCAGCATCAATTTCTGGCCGACTTTTTCAAGGGGCGACTTCTTACCGTCCATCCCGACACAATCGATGATAACGTCAGCACCGCCCCCGGTCAGCTCCTTCAATTCAAGCCCCATGTCATCGTGAGCTGTAAAATCAAAACCTTCAACGTTATTTGTTTTTTTGGCATGTTCAAGACGGTAGGGCACATGATCGACTGCAATGACCCGGCCGGCTCCCTCCATCCATGCGAATTTCTGTGTCATTAAACCGACAGGCCCGCATCCGAGTACAACAACTGTATCCCCTTTTTTAACACCGGCATTTTTCACGCTCCAATAGGCGGTTGGCAGCACATCTGATAAAAAGAGCAATGATTCATCTTCAAGCTCGCATGACTCCGGAACGACAAAGGGGAGAAAGTTTCCAAAAGGCACACGGAGCATTTCCGCCTGGCCGCCGGCATAATCTCCGAACCACTCGGAGTATCCAAAATAGCCGCCTGTATCTTCGATGTCATTTACGTTATCGCATTGGCTTTCCATATCATTTTTGCAATAAAAACAGGTGCCGCAGGCAACTGTAAACGGAATGATCACCCGGTCCCCTTTTTTCACCTTTGTCACTTCAGGACCGGTCTCTTCCACAATCCCCATCGGTTCATGCCCAACGATGTAATCATCCCTCAGCTTGATGTTGCCCAGGTAAAGATGGAGGTCCGATCCGCATATGGCCGTGGACGTTATTCGTACGATGATATCGTCCGGCCTTTCTATCTTGGGATCTTCCACGTTTTTGACTTTCATATTTTTGATTCCCTGGTAAGTTACGGCCTTCAATCGCTACACACCCTTTTAAAAATTTACGCTTAGGGTGCCCAATTGGTAACAGAACATGTGAATGGATGCATGTTTCCATTGCCAATACAAATAATAATTTCAGGAATGGAGTTGATGGAATGAATCTGATTTGGGAGCCGTTCGTTGTTCTGATAGCCGGGTTGTTTTTACTGAAATTGACTGGAAGAAAAGCGATTGCCCAAATGACCATGCCTCAGTTGATTGTCATGCTTTCTTTAGGAACGATCCTTGTTCAGCCCATTGCGCATAAGGGGGTCGTACGTACGCTGGTGGTTGTCGGAATATTCGTTGTCACTCTATTTTTGCTTGAATACCTTCAGGTGAAAATAAATGGAGCTGAAAAAATTTTCACGGGGAAATCCAAAGTGGTGATTGAAAATGGAACCATCAATGTGTCTGAACTTCGAAAGCTCCGATTGAGCGTTGATCAACTGGAAATGAGATTGAGATTGAACGGCATCAGCAAAGTGGATGATATAAAAACAGCAACGATTGAGCCGAACGGAGAGCTCGGATATGAATTGAAGGACGAAGCCAAACCGCTGACAAAGAAAGATTTTCAAAAGCTGATGGATGAGTATATGCTTGGTATCAAGGAATCTCAATCAATGGAGCAGAAAAATAGTGCGTCAAACATTTTCACCGAGATACAGGAGGAGCAAGAGAGTAACCCGAAATATTTGCAATAGAGTATTTGCCAATAAAAAAATCAGGAAGGGATTTTTTTTCCTTTGCCTGATTGGATGTAATATGGCAGCCCGGGTTTCCTTTTCAATGAATACGCTTCTTTCTTGTCCGGCCGCCGCGCACTTCGGAAATGTTTCCTATTGCAAGAAAAGCGGCGGGATCGTATTCATCGACGATGGATTTGAGCTTCGATTCCTCCAGACGGGTGATGACACAAAAAATGACCGCTTTATCATTGCCTGTAAAGGCTCCTTCACCTTTCAGATAAGTGACACCCCGCCCAAGCCTTGCCATGATGGAGATGCCGATTTCCTCAGCCTTCTCGCTGATGATCCAAGCCGATTTTGATTCATTGAAGCCTTCAACAACCAAATCAATCACTTTTGAAGCGATATAATAGGTGATAATTGAATACATCGCGCGATCCCAGCTGAAAATGAAACCGGCAGTGGCGAAGATGAAGAAATTGAAGAACATGACAACTTCTCCGACAGAAAATGGAAGTTTTTGGCTCATCAAAATCGAGAGAACTTCCGTACCATCAAGAGAACCGCCGGCACGAATCACAATGCCTACGCCTGTCCCTAAAATGATCCCGCCAAACACAGTATCGAGCAATAAATCATCTGTGACAACATACGCGTTGTGAAGTAAAACTGAAGTTAATGAAAGGATGAATATTCCGTAAAGAGTGGCAATTGCAAATGTTTTTCCGATTTGTTTATAACCGAGGTAGACAAACGGGAGGTTTAATACGAAAAGAATAAACCCGACTCTCCAATCTGTTAAATAACTGATAATAATCGAAATGCCGGTGATTCCGCCATCCAAAATATTGTTGGGGATTAAGAAAAGTTCAAGCGCAACAGCCATTAATACGGCTCCGATTGTCACGAAAATAACTCTCCAAAAAATCGCTCTTTTCGTAAGCTTCCTATGCTGAATCGTATTCAAAGCAGGATCAACAGTCACCATACAATCAACCTTCCAATAAATTAAATTCAAGTCTATATAAGTTGGGTTATATATTTTTCATACTTTTTAGCCACCGTTGATTTCCGTTCCAGGCGGACGCTTTCCGCGGGCGTGGCTTGAGCCTCCTCGGACGCTTTGCGTCCTGTGGGGTCTCAAGGCTCACGTTTATCCCGCAGGAGTCGCCGCCTTCCACTACAATCAACTAGATCTCTTTCCATCACATAGAGCGGCCTAAAACAATGTAAAAAAATTAACTCAACTTATATAGAAGCGGACCGTTTTCTCACTTACTTGTCCCACCAAATACGGAGCAAGAAACGCGGTAATCCAATTCTGCCTACATATCTTTATTTATTAATTTTGAAAAACTTTCTTCTTGAATGCAACCTTTTTTTACCTTTTTCCATAATAAAAAAACAATTATGCCGACCAAAGTGTTAGATCGAAGAAAATATAAAATTAAAAAAACGGTGCCAAACAGCACCGACGGTATCGTAATAATGTTGAGTGACAATAAAGTCATTTAATTTCTTGTACAATTAATGAATAGGAACTTGTGAAGTTAACAATAAAGTCGTTTGAAAATCAAATCTTTATGCCACAATCGCGCCCGTTTGCTGAAGATCTTTTTTGGATTAAAGCATCAGTTATGATTAGTGACTCTTAAAGAATCGCATCATTATTAAAATTATCCAATACTCTCATAGATTTCAATTAGCGACCCATCAGGATCTCTAAAATGAGCTACTTTAATTTCCCATCTTTCTTGTGCAGTAGGCTTTGTTATGAATTCAACCTTTTCTTTTAATTCCTTATATTTCTCTTCAACATTATCGACCTTGAAAATTAAAGCAATTCTATCAGATGTATTTCGCAAGTGAAAAGTGAACCATTTCGCAACTTAATTTTGAACCACTGATGCTGTTTC